>CAYZAH010000130.1:0-8943 GCA_964475805.1 uncultured Pirellulales bacterium
TCCGATTTGTTTGTGTCTTCGTGCCCCCCTTCATTTACTATTTGCAATTTACTATTGACTATTTCTCTACATAACCTATAGGTTTTCTTGGTATTCTTCCCGTCTTTCTTCTTGGATATGGACCTGTGAAATCAGTGGAATCTGTGGCTCCGATTTGTTTGTGTCTTCGTGCTTCAGTGGCGCGAAAATCCGCTCAATTTGCGTCGAAAAACTTCAAAAAATGCAGAAAAATTCACAAAAATGCAGAAAAAATCCGCCCGAAAAACGCCCATTTTGACCATTTTTTCCCGTTTTCGGGCCGTGAATCGTGGCGGCGACGGCTATTCGTGTCTCGTCCCTCGTGCCTCGTCCTTCGTTCCGGACGGCTACTCTGTGTACTGGTAGCCTCGCTTGGTGGCGTCTTTTTTCATGTACTCGATCAGAATGGGGAAGTGCTTTTCGGGGAAGATTCGTTTCGATCCGGCCGCCTTGAAGATGCGGCCCTGCTCGAGTATCAGGTTCGGCTTGATTTCGTAAGTCATTGTAAAACCGTAACTTTTGAGCGTGTCGAGCGAGGGTGCCGGCTGCACGGCGGGTTCGGAGCAGCAGCAGCCGGGCACGCCGGGGATGAGCGTGGGCGTGATCGTGCCGTCCAGCCCGATGTCGAAGTTGCGCATCTTCAGGTCGGGTATGAAGTTACCCGTGTACCATTGGCCGCGGACTTTCTCGGATGCGGCGATGGCCGTGCTGCGCGGCTGGACGCCTAAGTCCTTGAGCTTGCGGTAGATAGCTGCGGTCATCCGCTTGTCGTAGTCCTGGTCGCCGTCCTTGACGACCTCGGCGCCGAGCTGCGTTCCGATCACGTTGGAGTAGATGTCCTCCCACGAGAAGGCGGAATTGAACTCCGGCTCGAATAGCGCGAAATGGGCGCCGAACCACGTTATGATCTCGTGCCAGGTGCTCGCGCCGAAAGCTAAGTACTGCGCGGTATCGAGCGCGATTTCATCTATCACTAAGTCCTTGTCCGGCTGTTGGTTCCAGTTGTCCGGGTAGGTGAACGTCACCTTGTGCGCCGATACTTCTCCGGTGAGGATGAAAGAGAAACCCGGTTTATGTTTCGACAGAGTTTTGCGGATCTTTTTGGCGAGAAAGCGCACGTCGTCGGCGTTGCCGCGAACGTGGTCAAGGTCGATGTGTCCCCCTCGGCAAGTGTAGACGAGCCCGCTCGCTTCAGTAAAGAACCCTCCCCATCCATAGCCGTGCATTCCCAAGTGGTTCGGATCACCGAAAGGGATTCCGAACGTGGCTGTGGGCAGATAGCCGACCCTGGCTCTGGGGGCGCCGGTGAAGCTACAGCCGGCCAGCAACGGCAGGGCGATGAAAATAACGAAATGGATCATCTTGCGGGCGGTGGGCGCCCGCTTGTCCGCGCATAAGTTACCTTCCATCCAATCTCTCTTTCGTCTGCTATTTCGTCGCGGCCGAAACGAGCGATCCGTTCTCTTGTTGATCGATGTACGCTATGATTTTCCGAAAGTCGGTCGGGGGTTTTACCAAACTATGCTTGGCGAGACCGATAGAATGATAGATTTTGCCCTCTTCTAACAGGTGCGGCTCTATCCGCAGATCGAGATCAAACCCATACGCGCGAAGCAACTTCACGTCCGGCGCGGCCAGAGGCCGAGGCCTCGCATCCGGACATATCCCTTCTACCAACCAGGGAGTGACGAGATTGTCATCCAGGCCGACGTCTAAATTGCGTTTTTTCATATGCACGAGAAAGTAGAAACCTCCCGTGTACCATTCTCCCTCGATTTTTCTACCCGCTTCGTGTGCGACGCGGGCCGGCTGGACGCCCAGATCTTCCAGCGTCTGGCGCAGCAGCTTGGTCATCGCTTGATCGTATGATTGGTGGTCGTCACGCAGCGCCTGACCTGCCAGCCGGACCCCCAAGACGTCCGAATAAGGATCTTCCGGCGAAAAGGCGGAGATCGTATCCGGGAAAACGCCCGACGAAGCAAAACCGTACCACGTTATGATCTCGTGCCAGATCAAACTCGTGTGCGCTAAATATTGCCCCAGATCGATCGAAACCTCCTTCGCTACCGCCTGTTTCTTCTGTTTGGAATAGCTGTCCCAGTCTTTCGGATACGACAGAGTCAAACGGTAGGTAGACGGTTCGATGACCTGGAAAGAGAATTCGTTCTTGTCGCGCAGGAGGTTTTGGTAGGCGACCTTTTGAAGATAGGCCGTGCGGTCGGCGGCCTCTCGTACGTGAGCGATGTCGATGAAGCCGCCTTTGCACGTGTACATGATCCCGTTCGTTTCGTTCAGTGTGAATTCATAGCTGTGCTTGCCGAGATGCGAGAGTTTCGTATAACTCATCCCCATGGGCGAGCCCCAAAACGCTCCAAAACGCAAACGCGGCCTGGCGGGTCCCTGGCACCCGCTTGACAACATGACGGCGGATAACAACGCCATTACATATAACCACCGAACGACAGATGTTCCCGGCTTGGGAGTATTCATACCCCTGCTCCTTTCCGGTCTTTCTCGTTACACTTTGCACAACACCCAAGAAAACAGGTTTCACGTTTCTTCGATCCACTTGTCCTGATCGAGGGGTTGACATAACTTCTGGGTATTATTATACTCTATTGTAGTTAGAAAAGGAAGAACGCTGAACATCAGGATATGACGCAAATTGCGTCAGGAAGAACCTTATAGGGAGCTAAGGTCCGAAAAAGCCAGGTGTCGATGCCGCTATCCGGCCACGATAAATGGTTTTTTTGCTTTTACGAAGATTCTTCGTATATTTTGGTCAGTGAATCTTCGATACGGTTGTCGGGGGTGATTTTGGCTTTTTCAAGTCATTTCACGAAAACATCCATTGTGTTATGTGGTTTGTTTGAGGCGAAGTATTTCCATGAGAAGGGTGATCGCGATTTCTTTATTGTTGGCGTTCATATCTATCCCGGTTGGCTGTGGGACGCCGCAGCAAAAAAGTGCAGTCGGGACGATTTCATTTCCATCTTCCCAGCCAGGCGTTATTGAGGCGATGAGCTTCAATGTTCGCGTTGACACGCTTTTTGACGGGTTGAACCGCTGGCCCGGCCGCAGGCAGCGCGTTATTGAATTGCTCGCAGATCACGCTTCTGATGTTATCGGTCTTCAGGAGGCGCTGGACCATCAGGTCCAGCAGATTCAGGAGGCTTTGCCGGGCTACAGCCATTATGCAGTCGGCCGCAACGACGGAGAGCGAAAAGGCGAAACCTGCGCCATATTCTATCGAAGAGACCGGTTTGCGCTGGGGGATTCCGGCACGTTCTGGTTCTCTGATACGCCTTCCAAGCCCGGCTCGAAGGACTGGGGCAACTTGTGGCCGCGAATATGCAGTTGGGTCTATCTGAGGGAAAAGGCAACCGGGGCCGGCTTCTACGTTTACAACGTCCATCTCGACGTGTTTTCCCAGAATTCCCGACAAAAAAGCGCCGAGCTGCTGGCCAGGCGTATCGCCGCTCGCCGTACTCCCGATCCTTTCATTGTGGTGGGTGATTTCAATATGGAGCTGGATAACCCCGCGATGGCATATCTGGAGAATCTCGACTTCGAGACGCCGTATCCCCGGATGCGGACCGCCTGGCAATTGGTCAATCCCGGCCGTACCGGCGGGGGCACACGTCATAGTTTCATCGACTCAAAGACGTCAGGTCCGAAGATCGATCACATACCGATCTGTGATGGCGCACGAGCATTAGACGTACAGATCGATCGCCGCCGCATCGATGGCGGCTACGCATCCGACCATTTTCCCTTGATCGCGAAGATCGATCTTGCAAACCAACCGAAGCCTCTCGCATCGGTCGCGGCAAACATGCGTCTACAGGAAAACCAGTAACCCGAACAAAGGGGCGGGAGCCTTTTCCGGTCTGCTTTTCAAAATAGAGGCGCCGCCCGTCCGTTGAGAGGACGTGACGGAAAGCACAATAAGCGGCTTGTTCGTCAACACCCCGCGGGTCTACACCAATTGTGCTGCTTGGGTCAGTTGCAGACTCAATTCCCATAACCGCTCTCTCGCCTTCTTGTCATAAGCCTGTGAGTCTGCCTTTGCCTGGGTTTTCACGTCGAAGTACTTTCCCGTGACGCCTTCCAGAGATTCTGAAACCGCCAGATGAACTTCCGCCTGTGCGCCGCCTTCAGGCTCACCCATGGGGTCTATTCCCGCTTTCCTGACGATATTAGTGTTCAGATAGGTTCCGGGATGCAGACTATTAACGGTGATACCGTCTCTTCTGACTTTCCCAGCCAACTCCATGGTGAACATGATGAGCGCCAGTTTGCTCTGAGAATAGGCCCTTACCGCATCAAAATCCTTTTCCATCATGACGTCGTCAAAATCAATAGGATATTGCCCCACAGAACTCACATTGACGATTCGAGAGGGCGCAGCTTTCTTAAGAGCCGGCAATAGCATCCAGGTCAACAGAAACGGCGCAAGATAATTGACGGCGAAGCGAAGTTCATAGCCGTCCTTGCTGTACCTGGGATCGACGTAGCCGACCCCGGCATTGTTGATCAGAACATCCAAGCCGGCGTGTTTCGCCATCACCTCCTCGGCCAGGCGGCGCACCTGTGCCAGCGAGGAGAGATCAGCGATGAACCCGTCAATTTTCTGGTTCCCGGATGCGTCCTTCAATTCCTTGCCAACTTTGTCCAACTTTTCTGCATTTCTTCCGTGAATCAACACGTGGGCGCCCTGCTTGGCAAGCAACAAAGCCGTGATCTTTCCGATTCCGTCCGTGGACCCCGTGACCAGAATTGTCTGCTGGTTAATTGACTTCACGACAAATCCTCTCTATGGTGGCAGAGGCGTTCATACGCCGCGGAGCCGCTGTTTGTCCTCTATAACGCCGACGGCACATTGGGTTCTGTCACAGTGTCTATGACGCTGTGGCTTGTGGCTTCTTGCCGAGTCTTAGTATTCGCCCTCCGACGCTGCCCACCGTCTTAACGGCTCCTTTCGCCAACTCCCCTGTTCCTTTCACGAGTTTGCCTCCGAGGTCCACCGTCCCGTGTGCCAACTTCACGGTGCCGGATTTCACCTTCTGTCCCGTCCAGACCAAGCCGTTTCCGACGCCGGTCGCTGCCCATTTCAGCGTATGGCCGACACCTTTCTTCGGCTGTTGCTCGCCCTGGTAGTACGGCGTCGGAGCATCATCGTGTTTTGAAAGGGCCTGGCGCGCTTTGGCAAAAGCGCTGTCGAGCGTCTTGACCGAAGTGACGGTGCCCTTTTCGACGCCGTCGGCTAACTTGTCAAGCTCTTTCGCGGATGCCGTCAGTCCTTTCTTCCCTTCCGTGGCAGCATTGGCGGCTTGGTGTCTCAAGAAGGCGGCGATCTTACGGATATCGTCTGCCGCAGCTTTCACGTCCTTTTTGAGAAAGCTCTCACGGGCTTTCTGGAACTGCTCACTCCGCTCATTCGCAGGCGGAGCCGACGTGCCTTCGACCATTAGCATATCTGCTTCCGGCTGAACAGAAGTGGCCGGCTCCGACGCCTGCGCTAACGCCGTGAATCCCATCGGCCCGAAGCCGGAAACAACCAACGCGATCCCAAGGACAATCGACAACTGAACGATCCTTCGATACATGTTGCACCTTTCCTTTCTTCCAACAAGAACGTTTCTCATTCACACACGAGTTACGGACCCACAATGTCCTTATATAGTCCGTCCGCCGCGAAGAAAGAAATAAGCAAATGTCTTACTATCCGCCGGCAAAATCCTCAGCCTCCCGGCCCTGCGTGATTTTATCAGCGTTTTTTCAGTTTGTTTTGCCTGACTTCTTTGCCATAATATGTGTGTTGTTCCCGGTCAGGGACGGATGCAACTCATAGGTCAGGCAAGGACATGCTGCCGGAGAAGATGTCGGTGAAGGGTGTCGGGCGGATCAGGCCCGAGGAGGCTAAGAGCAATGTCGAATACAATCACGAGACGGCAGTTGATCGGCGCCGGTGCGGCGGGTTTCTGTACGCTTGCGCTCGGCGGAAAGCTTCAGGCCGCGCAGTCCCGCGGGCGGCCCAACGTGCTGATTATCACCACCGATCAGCAGCGCGTCAGCGCGGTCAGCGCGGTGGGCAATAAGTGGGTCAAGACACCCAACATGGACTCCATCGCGGCCAACGGCGTCTATTTCATGAACTCGTACTGCTCGTATCCGCTGTGCAGCCCGTCACGGGCCTCGCTCCACACCAGCCGGATGCCCCATGAGATCGGCGTGGACCACAACAACATGGCCATCGATCCGGAGATTCCGCTCTCGGGCCAGGTCTTCCGCAGTGCGGGCTACGACACGGGCTACGCGGGCAAGTGGCACTGCCCGGTAGTGTACCCTACCGATGGGATCGCCGGCTACGAGGTGCTGAATACGACCGCGCGGCCGCGCAAACTGGCCGAAGTCGTGGACGAGGCGACGATGGATGCGGCCATCGAGTTCATCGGCCGCAAACGTGAAAAGCCATTTCTGGCGGTCGTTTCGTTCATCAATCCGCACGACATTTGCCTGCCGGCGGGTGGGACCAGTCCGATCCTGGACCAGGTATGGAAGCGGTACGAGCCACCGGCTGGGGTGGAGTTGCCACCGTTGCCGGCGAATTTCGCCGATACGCGGGACGTGCCCGACGGCTTCATTCGCAAGGCTCGGCACGAGGACTGGGATGAGAATCACTGGCGAAGGTACATCTATGCCTATTACCGCATGATGGAGGACGTGGATCGGCAGGTCGGACGGGTTTTGCAGGCGCTGCGCCAGAGCGGAAAAGAAGAAGACACGCTCGTCGTGTTCACGAGCGATCATGGCGAAGGTCTGGCCTCGCATCATTGGACGGGCAAGATGATGTACTACGAAGAAGAGGCCGCGGTACCGCTGATCGTCAGTTGGAAGGGCGTGACGCCGGCCGGGCGGATCGATCGCGAGCACTTAGTTTCGACGCTGGACGTGCTGCCGACGATCTGCGACTACGCGGGGATCGAAGACCCGCCGGTGATGCGCGGCCAGAGCCTCCGGCCGATCATCGAAGACCCGCAGCGCGCGGGACACGAATACGTCGTCTCGGAAATGGCGAACGGCCCGACGCGCAGCTTCATGGTGCGAACAAACCGCTATAAGTACATGGTTTCGCCCGGGAGGGGCGGTCAGAAATTGGAGATGTTCTTCGACATGCAGACGGATCGCGGCGAGATGACCAACTTAGCCGGGCAGATGGAACTCGCCAATGAGATTGAGCGGCATCGAAAGATGCTGACGCAATGGAACCAACTGACCGGGGAAGGCAGCCACCCTATCAAGCCCGCGCGGCAAACCCGCAGAGCCAAGGCGCAGCAAAACAGGAACCGCAACAAGTGACCCCGCTATTGATTGGAGAGGATGAGTTGCCGGGCTTCGTATCGGAGGGAGGGCAGGCGCGACCAAAAGACTGTGGCTGCTGCGATACACACGCAACCGCCGATTCTCAGGGTGGCCGGTGCGCCGAAATGCTGAGCGATCGTCCCGGCCAGCAACGCGCCGAACGGGGCCATACCCATGAACATCATCGAGTAGACCGCCATCACGCGCCCGCGCAAATTGTCCGGTACCATGACCTGAATGAGCGTGTTCGACGAGGCCATCTGGACCATCATCGAGAAGCCAACCGGAAGGAGCAGTGCGGCGGAGATCCAAAACCAACTCGACAACGAGAACAAGATAAGGCTCGCGCCGAACCCGAGCGCCGAAGAAGCAACCCAGCGTCCTAAGCCGTGCACGCCTTGCTTTGTGGCCAGAGTCAGGGCGCCTGCGAGCGCGCCGATGCCCGAGGCTCCCATTAGCAGGCCGAGTCCGCTTGCACCGTGGTGCAATATCTTGTCGGCGAAGATCGGCATGAGAACGATGTAAGGCATTGCTAACAGACTGAACAGCCCGAGCATAAGCAGCAACGCGCGAATGGGCCTCGTGTGCGCGACGTAATGAAATCCTTCGACGATGCTGGCGAACGCCGAGCCGCGCGACCGACTGTGCGGCTGCACACTAATCTTCATAAGCAGCAGTCCCGTTATCACGGCGGTGTAGCTGACGGCGTTAACGAAGAAGCACCAGCCTTCGCCTATCGTTTCGAGCAGCACACCCGCAATAGCCGGGCCGATGATGTGTGCGCCGTTGAACATCGTGGAGTTCAGAGCTATGGCGTTGATAACGTCTTCCTTGCCGACCATGTCTACCGCGAACGCTTGCCGCGTCGGAATATCGAGAGCGTTCACCGTGCCGAGTAGTGACGCGAGTGCGAAGACATGCCAGATTTGCACAAGGTTCGTGAGAGTCAGCCCGGCCAAAACGAAGGCCAAGCACATTGACGCCGACTGAGTGAAGACAAGGATATTGCGCCGACGGTGTCTGTCGGCGAAGGCTCCGCCGAGAGGAGCGAGCAAAAAGACGGGAATCTGGCCGCAGAAGCCGATAAATCCCAACATGACCGCCGAGCCGGTCAGCCGGTAGACCAGCCACGCCTGTGCCACCATCTGCATCCACGTGCCGGTGAGCGAAATGAGCTGCCCGCCGAAGAAGAGCCGGTAGTTTCGATGCTTGAGTGCCCGCGACGCCAGCTTCAGCTTGGACACACGCGCAGGCCGACGGCTCTCGCCGACTTCCGCGTCGGGAATTTCCACAACGCTGCCGGCAATCTGCTCGTCCGCCGTCGGCTTGTCCGCTGTTTTCGGTTCAACAGGGTCTTTCGGTTCTTCGAGATAGCTGCCCATCAGTCTCAGGGGGCCATTAAAAAAAGTCACAGTTCTCTGCTGACTTAAACAGTCGTCAGCCTGTGACGGGTTTTCTTGTTCTTACTGTTTTGTCAGAAGTCATCCAGTCTTTACATCATCGTTGCGTTCCTGTGAAAAAGCAAGACCCAAGGAATCCACAAACCGCTGAGAGTCTGTG
>CAYZAH010000131.1:0-8936 GCA_964475805.1 uncultured Pirellulales bacterium
CGTGTAGAAGGTATACTGTTCCCCTTCGGTTTCCTGGTGTCCGAACTGGAGAGCACCGGTGCCACTCTCTGTTCTGAACTCGTAGTTGCCCGGATAGTTATCGCCTGCCGTGCCGCTGGGCTGCTTGCAGAGCAGGAAGTAATACGTGTTGAGATCGTTGAGCTTCACCCACGTTGTGATGGTTAGGGTGTCGCTCAGAGAAAGTGAGGCGTCGTGACCGACTTCCACAAGACCATCCGAGCCGTCCAGACTCAGGGCGCCGCTACCGATCACCCCCGTCACCCACTTCGGATCGCCCAGCAGAGTGCCCGCGTGACCGTTGCCGGAGTTATCTTGGGCCGTCACGCCGGAACCGTCATCAAACGCCCAGTGAGCCAATAGTCCCGCCGAAGCACTGCCAACCAGTCCCGGCGCCAGGACAAGACAAATCAAACAAGCCAGTTTTCTAAACATGATAATCCTCCTTCAAAAAAGGGACATGCAACAAGTCAGTGGAGACCGATACCCGCTACCACGGCGCTTGCGTTTAGAGCCAGACTTGGACTATACGATCTGACCACCTCCTTTCACAAAAAGCCAGATCCAGACTCCCGACGCGAACGTGAGAAATCCGGGAAACCGCGAAGACAACACGTTTCGGAGAACACAGAATTCCCACGCAATCTGAATATCCTATGTATCAGATAGTGTGCTGTCTTGTCAAGGGAAATCTTGCAAGAGCCGCGATTCAGCGGTTCAGGACGGAGGGCTTTGTTCTCAGCCGTCTGCTTCCGGGGGACAAACCCGCTCTGTAGCCCGGGGCCGCAAGGTGTGCCTTGCCCGATCCCAAGAGTCTTCGGGACGGCACACCCTGCGGCTTGGACCTCACCGTGCAGTAAGATCGGCGCGATGCATCGCACCGTATCAGCTACCCGGTCAAGGCTGGGGCTCCGGTTCGGGAGTCGCTTGGTAGAGCCGGATGTCGTCAATGTACAGCGTGCCCGAGCCGCCGGCGGAAGCGATGCCGGACTTGCTGCCCAGGCCGATGGCGATCTGGGCGACATTCGCCAGATTGATGCCCTTATCCGCGAAGCTCTGCAACGGGATAATCCATTGTGTCCAAGCACCAGCCTGTGCCGCCGCCGGGTCCGCGTTGGTCACCACAGCGGGAGCACCTGACGCATTGGAAACCGCCACATACAAGGGATCGGCGGCGTTAGCCGCGTCGCCCCGGAACCACAGAGACAAATCGGCGACGCCTTCCTCGGTCCAGTCTCGCGGCCACGTCAACGTCAGCGTCGCCTCCGAATTGGTCACGCCTGCCTCGTTGGTATACGTCAGGGGCATGGACTGGCGCCCGCTGTGGACGATCGTCTGCTCGGCGTACGGAGGCAGCAGGTAGCCGACTTGCGAGCCGTTATCCGCCACGCCGAAACCATCGATCCAGTGTTCCCAGATGGCTTCGCCAGCGGCGTCGTCGTCCGTGTAGCTCTCGAAGTCGTCCACGAGCAGGAAATCGCCCGTCGTGAAGGTCCAGACGTTGCCGACCCACGGGCTGTCGGGATTGATGTTGTTGACTTCGTCCACGCGCCAGTAATACGTGGTGTTCCAGGCGAGCTTGCCCGGATCGTAGCTTTCGTCGCCCACAGCCTTGGTTGCCTTGAACTCCGGCGAGCTCTTCGTAGCGTTAGCCACGGCGTCCCCATCTGTCCCGAAGTACACCTCGTGCGAAGCGGCGGACTCACCCGCCGTCCACTTGAGAATCGGCATCAGGCTTGCACCGGTCGCCCCGCTGGTTGGATATGGACTGGCCGCCTTGACGGGCAGTGACAACGCCGCCTGGGGGATAAGCTGCTTGGGCGTGTGCGGACTCGACCAGCGCAATTCCGCCACGGCGCCGCCGCCGTTCTCGTAGTATTCCATCTTGAGGCTGTACGTATTGCCGGCAACCAGATCGATGGTTCCGCTGTGCTCGCTCGCCCCCTGATCGATCCAGGAGTCGACAAGCAGCTTGCCGTCGACCCACAGACGCGCGCCGTCGTCGCTGGTGGCGTAGAACGTGTAGGTCTCCGTAAAGGCGGCCTCCACTTCCCCGGACCATCGAGCTGAGAACTGATCCACGGGAACTAGCGGGTCCGGACTACCCGGATCGCCCCAGTTGAAGTTGATCTGAGGATCGATGCGCGTCAGGACGAGAGTGTTGAAGTTCATGCCTCTGTAGTAGTCGCCCCGCACACCTCCGCCTTCTTTGGCCGTTGTGAAGGTCCAGACGTCGCCTTTATACGTGGCGGCGCCGTCGAACTCATCCACGCGCCAGTAATACGTCTTTGTCGTTTCGAGTGGCCCGGGATTGTAGTTTGTCACTCCCAAGGGCATGCCCCCGGTGGCGTTGGCTACGGTATCGAAATCATCGCCGAAGTACATTGTATGCAGCTTCGCGCCGAAGCCCGCCGCCCAACTCAGCTTAGCGGCGGTGCCGTCGACGAACTTGGTGCCATCAGCCGGAACGGGATCGTACGCCTTCTTCGGTGGAACGGTGAAACTCCAGATTTTGCCTTTCCATGGACTGTTCGGGTCCGCGTCATTGACCTCGTCGATTCGCCAATAGTAGGTCGTCCCGGGTACAAGGCCGTCGGGGTAGGCGAAACCCGGAAAACCGGCGACGTAGTACGTGCTGCCCTGGTTCCCCTGGAAGGCGTCCCCTGTGCCATTGTCCACATCGTCGAAACTGTCGCTGAGGTACACATCGTGCGAGACGGCAAAATCACCCTCCCGCCATGAGAGCGTCACCCAGGTGTCCGAGTGAATGGCGCCGTCGGGCGGGTTCGGGTTCGAAGCGTACGGATATCCTTCGAGGCCTTGCATCGCCGCCAGGATACCGGTGTCCGTCAGGGCCTCGTTGTAGACCTGCACGTCGTCGATCATGCCCCTGAACCACTGGCCCGTTCCCCACGCGCCGATAATGGTATTGCCCGCTGTGCCGAGGTAGGGGTTCGCGGTTGCCTCAGCCTGCATCACGCCGTCTATGTAGATCCTTCTGTTTTGATTCTCGAAATCGTACCAGAACGCGAGGTGGTACCAGGTGTTCTCCTGGATCAGTCCGCCCGGCGTGTCGAGGTCATTATTGTAAAACCCCATGCGAACGCCGCCGGCGGGTACGTTGCCGCTGCCCGGGCCTCCGAGCCGAAAGTGCATGTCCGTATTGTCCGCGCCCGTCAGGCCCGTGGAGAAGACAACTTGCTCGCCTGTATACAGCACCGCATTGACCCACATCGTGACGGTGAAGCTCCGGCTGTTTAAGGGAATATTCGGGGCTACCACGCGAGTCCCGGAGCCGTCGAACTGCAGAGCGTCGCCAAGCTTGCCCGCCACCCACGCCGGGCCGCCCTCAAGCGTGCCGTCCTCGCCGTTGCCGCTCGAGTCGAATGCGGTGGTTCCGGAACCCTCGTCAAACTTCCACCAGGCGGCGAGGTCGGCATGAGCCGGCACGGCTAACACCGAACCCAGGACAAGAATGAAAGACAATAGACAAATCTGCTTCTTACACATGATCAATCTCCTTTCGAATTCGAAATAGATGCGTGAAAGAGTAAAGACCGCCTACGATTCCCGCGGCCGGGATATGCGTTTTTCAGTCCGCAATGAATTGACGCGACCGGACATCACCTCCTTTCTTCCGCCTCGACGCTCCTCAGATATCGGCCGGTACAGGAGTAGACTTCACTGTCCACATGTATAACAAAACATTATAGGACAGTCAAGAAGAATCGCACGAATCCTATGGACTCGGTGGAACGCGCCCGGCTGATCGGTGTCACTTAGCCCGGCGGGCAAGGAGGAATTGCTGGAGGCCCTTGAGGTCGTCCGTGTTGAGCACGTCGACACCCGCGGCCAGGAGCTCACACCAGACGGCCTCTCTGGCGGGCGAAGAGTGGTCCGGCGTGCCCCAAAAGCGTACTCGCCGGCCCTTTTCATGCGACTTTCGCACAATTTCTCTCAATTTTTGACGTTCTTCAACGGATATTGGCCCGTTTCCCCGCCAAGTGAAATGTTTCGTCCAGTTGTCGCTTATCATGGGCATCAGGCTTGCGGGGGCGTCGGACTCCAGGTCGGTGAGCCGCCCGTCACAGCCGGCATATCGGGCCTTCTGCGATTCCATCAGCGCGAAAGGACGATTGCCGGAGATGATAGCCAGAACCGCCTTGCTCTGACGACCATCCGGACCGAAGGATGTGAAGATATCACGATACTCGACCAGCATTTTGTCGAGTGTCTCGTACGTCGGGACGGCTTCGGTCTTTATGTCGATGAGCAACGTGAATTCCGGGCCGTTCGGATAGACGCGCCCGCCGTTTTGCTTGACGCGTTTTCTCAATGGATCGAGATAGAGGGCACGCAGAGTTCGATTCGGTTTTATCTGATCGCGATTGTGTGCGACGTATAGCTCGCCATCGATGAGATAGATATCGGCCTCGACGCTGGCAAAGCCGTGGTCGAGCGCATCGTACAATGGCCTGTTGTGCGCGTAGTCATTGTGCGCATGAGCATGAAGCAAAGGGACGATCTCGCCATCCTTCCCGGCTGCGCGATAGGAGCACAATGCCAGCGAAATCAAACAAACAAATCCAACGGTGCATATCTTCTTCATTGTTACCACGATCCCTTCCTGAAAAGCATAGTATACCCCACCTATGTGCCGAAAGCCAGCCGAATGTCACGACTTTCGCGTGTCAGGACCAGCTTTGTGTCCAGCGTTTACCACCGGGTCTCGGATGAGAAAACTGTTGAGATTTGCGGCTGGATACGGTAAACGGGATTCTGTTCTGGCTTATAAAAACAGAAAGGAACGGCATATGTTCAGCAGAAACCGAAAACATTCGTTTCTATGTGGAGTGATCTTGATCGTGTTATCTCTGGTTGTCTGTGGGTGGGCGCAAGGGGGCCTTGATTTTCCGGGATCCACGCCGGGAGATGCGCAAGGCAAAATGACTGAGAGCGAGCTTCTGTTGGGCAATGACTTACTCACGTGCGCATGGAGCATCAGCGAAGAGCGGGTTAGGCCGAGACGCACGGTGGATGAGCAATCGGGGAGCGAGCTCGACTTGACGGACTGTGAATGCTTTCAACTCGTCCTGAGCGACGGGCGAACTCTGAAGGCTTCCGATCTGAAGATCGTTGGCAAGCCTGAGATCAGGAGTGTGGCGCCGCAACCTGCGTCGTGCCGATTGGCCGAGCGATTCGGCGGCAAACGGATAGCGGTCAATCTGAGTTCCGCCGATGGCAAGCTTGCCGCGCGCTGGAGCGCGATTCTTCGCGACGGCTCGAATTATGTCCGACAGGAAGTGGCGTTCGCTGCGAAGGGCCGGCCGGTCGAGATCAACGAGATCGTGATGCTGGACTTGGCGGCGTCCGGTGCCGAGGTTGCCGGGATTGTGGACGGCTCGCCGATTGTGGCGGGCAACATGTTCTTCGCTTATGAGTACCCCCTCGCGAAGAGCCGGGTGCTGGAAGGGACGCCCCCTCGTCTGCGGAGCAGTTTGCCATACCGTATGGTGCTCAAACCAGGCGAGCCGCTCATGCAAAGTTCCGTTATCGGCGTTACGCCATGTGGGCAGTTACGTCGTGGTTTCCTATACTATCTCGAACGCGAGCGAGCACACCCTTACAGGTCATTCCTGCATTACAATAGCTGGTACGACATCGGCTACGGCCCGGAGAAGATACAGCCGGCCGATTTTCTGAAGGTGGCCGAACTGTTTGGGACGGAGTTAATCGAAAAGCGCGGCGTCAAGATGGATTCGTTCGTCCTGGACGACGGCTGGGACGATCCCGCCTCGCTTTGGCAATTTCACGAGGGCTATCCTAATGGATTCACTCCGCTCCGGCGAGCGGTGGAAAAGTACAACTCGGTCATGGGCGCGTGGCTCTCACCTTTCGGCGGCTACGGGAAGGCCAAGCAGGAGCGGCTTAAATACGGCGCCGCGCAGGGCTTCGAGATCAACAAGAGCGGCTTTTCGTTAGCCGGGCCGAAGTACTACGGCAGGTTCCGCGACGTCTGCGCCAAGCTGCTCCGCGAGTACGGGCTGAATTACTTCAAGTTCGACGGCATCGGCGTCGGCGGCAGACCGACCGGAACGACGGCTGAATTCGCACCCGACATGGAGGCCCTGCTGAAGCTCATCAGCGAGCTGCGCCAGGTCAGGCCGGACGTGTATATCAACACGACCACGGGAACGTGGGCGTCTCCCTTTTGGTTGTGGTACAGCGATTCGATCTGGCGGTCGGGCAACGATTGGAGCACGTACGGCTGGGGCTCAAAGCGGCAGCAACAAATCACCTATCGTGACAAGGAGACGTATCACAACGTTGTCAAGCGAGCACCGTTGTACCCGCTCAATTCATTGATGACCCAGGGCGTGATGTTCGCCAATCACGGTCTGCCTCAGGAGAGTAACGACGTCATCCCGGACATCCGGGATTTTTTCGCCAGCGGCACAGATTGCCAGGAGTTGTATATCACACCGTCCTTGATGAAGCCGGAGCATTGGGATGCGCTGGCGGCGGCGGCAAAGTGGTCGCGCGCGAACGCAGACGTACTGGTCGATACGCATTGGATCGGAGGCGATCCGGCCGAAGGACAGATTTACGGTTGGACCTCATGGACGAAGAGAAAAGGTATCCTCTCGCTTCGTAATCCAAGCGACAAGCCGGGCCGGATCGCGATAGATATCGGAAAGGCGTTCGAGCTACCCGAAGGAGCAGCACGCAAATATTCCTTGAAGAGTCCCTGGAAAGAAGACGCCGACAAAGCCGCCATTGTGTTGTCCACAGGCCAAGGTCACACGTTTGAGTTGGAGCCGTTTGAAGTGCTGGTTTTCGACGCCGTGCCTTTGTGACGCAAATCTGAGTGGCCGCCTCACGAGCCAAAATCTGTCGCCAGGCGGATCATCGTTTCGTAGTTCGCCATGACCCTGGGGCTGATCGTTCGGCTGATCGGTGCCGACGATGGCATGAGGACGAAGCCTTTGCCCTTGCCGTCGGTTCCGTCCTCTAAGCTTTTTGCGACGATTTTCTCAAACTCCGCCGGCTCGGTGTGCTCGATATTGGCGAACTCAATGTTTCCAAACAAGACAAGGTCACGGCCGTACCGACGGCGGACCTCCTCAAGCTCGATGTCTCCTTGTGGAGGCGGCTCGACAGGGTCGATAGCGGTCGGGCCCATCCCGGCGATGTAATCCAGCACGGCTTGAATCCTTCCGTGACAATGGATTCGGGCAAAGCCGCCATACTTTTGGATCATTTCGACCATTGGACCGGTGTAGCGCACCACGTATTCCTTGAACAAGTGTGGAGGAAGATAAGGTTCCGTGGCGAACTCCGGCCCGTAGATGCGCCACAGGTGGCCGGGGAATAGCTTAGCTGTCGCTTCCGTACGGGTGTAAATATGGCGCGAAAGTTTTTCAAGCAATTGGTGAAAGAGTTTCTGCTCGGTTAGGGCAATGACGGTGAAATCCTCCATGCTGAAAAGAGACGCCGCGGCGCACAGCGGGTCTTCCGTATCGATCATGATAATGCCCTTCTCGGCTAAGCGTTCGTCTTCTTCGATGAGGGCGGTGACATCGACTTCCTCGGTGAATATCTCGTCCGGCACCTCCAGGTAGGCTCTGAGGTCATCGACGTTCTTGAGCAAATGCTCTATCGTCCAGACGGTATCGACGTCGGGGCAGCGACGCGTCAGTGACGTTAGCGTCCTTCCTCCCACCTGCAACGTCACGCGGCTAAAGCGGCATCCATCCTCCATGTACTCCGAGATAGCGTAATGTGATACCTTGACTTCATGACTGCGCGACTTGACTGGGCTGCGCATTCGAATCAGGTCGCTTTGCTCCTCGGCTAATTGAAGCAAGGGCTGCCAGGACGGGTCGTTATAAACGTTGAACTCGTCCGGGTCGGAAGGGTCGATCTGAAATCCCCCAACTTCATAGAAATTCACGGCGGGCCGATCGACCGGTTCGCCTCGCAAGGTCGCCATCAATCTTTCCCGCCGGGTCATTGTCATTTATGATTTATGATTTACTATTTGCGATTTAGGCGCAGAACCCACGCATCTTGAAATGCTTCGGCGCAGAATCAGTCCTTTTTCGACGTTTCTACAGGTTTCTGTGGTGAATCATCTCTGTTTTCCATTAGGCTTTTGAACAGCGAGCGAATATCGAAGAAGCCGCCGATGGTCACAATCACCGCCAGACCCGCGAACAGAGCCAGACTGAAAAAGAAAAAAAGAGTCCATAAGTTGATCCAGAAATTCATATCCGGCTACTCCTTATTCAATTCGGCTTTTGACTTGTCGCGATTCGGAAATACCAGGGAAGCTACCACCATGAGCACGATGGCAAGCGCTAAGACGATCAGGCCGACAACCGCGCTGGAGATATCCAGCCCCAGCAGGACTTGGACGGGCCTCAGTCCCAGGAAGGCAGAGAAACCACAGATGAGAGCCAAATAGGCGCCTACCTTGCCAGCCCGTTTCCAGTAAAGGCCAAACACCAACAAGGTCGTCGCTCCGATGGAATAAATGGCCCCGGAAATCGCCATATAGTCCCACAAATCCTGGCCCAGCGGATACCACAATCCCCACACCAGGATAAAGATGCCGATCCCGACGATAAAGATCCGCGTCAGCATCAAACGCGTTTTCGAGGACAAACCATTTTTGAACCAGGGTGTCACCACGTCCTGGGTCAGCACCGAGCTCCAACACAGCAGATAACTGTCGTGTGTGGACATGAACGCTGCCAACATACCGGCGGTCACGACGCCGATAAGGCCTGCGGGCAACAGTTGACTCAGATACACGGGCATGGCGATCAGATTGGTCTCCGCGTCCGACTGGCCACCCTCCGGGAGGAAGATGGCTCGCAAGGCCTCGTGCTGCACGATGTACACAAACGCGCAGA
>CAYZAH010000132.1:0-8764 GCA_964475805.1 uncultured Pirellulales bacterium
AAGAAGAAGGACTACGTCGTGAGCGTGCCGCTGGCTCTGTTGAAGCAGGCCGAAGCGACGAAACGCAGGTTCAATATCGTCCTCGGATCGATCGCGGGCATCAGCCTGCTCGTGGGCGGTATCGGAATCATGAACATCATGTTAGCCTCGGTCACGGAGCGGACGCGCGAAATCGGAATCCGGCGTGCCATCGGTGCCAAGCGCCGGCAGATCATCGTTCAATTCCTTATCGAAACCGTGGTTCTCTCGACCATGGGAGGCATCATCGGCCTGGGGGTGGGCGCTCTGATCCCATACCTGATCACGTACTTCTCCGGGATGATCACGGTCATGACGCTCAAAGGCATTCTGCTGCCTTTGCTGATCAGCATGAGCATCGGCATCCTGTTCGGGTTGTATCCGGCCATGCACGCCGCGAAAGTGGACCCCATCGTGGCTCTGAGACACGAATGATCCGGCTGGCTCCATGCGAACTGCCAATATCGAATATCGAATGATGAATGTCGAACGACGAAGGAAAGCACCCCGCAGATAGGCGCCTCTGCACGGTTCGGTATATGCCGTGAGCAAGATACTTCGATATTCGGAGTTCGATATTCGTTATTCATTATTCTCGCTTAATTTAGCGTCTTTCCGGGTGACAACATCCGCTCAAGAGGGTTTCCCCTTTCCTTCCCTGCCGTTTTGTTGTATAATGTCGGCGTACTTATGGAGTCCTGAAGAATCAAAGGTTGGATATGCATTGTCGTAGAAAATCTATTGTCAGATTCTCGTGTTGCATGATCGGCATCGCCGTCGTTTTGGGCGTTGGCGGGTGCAGCACTGAGCACTATAAGGCCGAGGCCGACAAGGAAGTCTATAATATTATCGACAGCAAGTGGCAAAACAGTTTCGGCAACAAATCCAATTACATCATCAGCGACAGCAACGTTCCGCCCTCGCCGAACGATCTCCATGTGGCGAACGTTGTGCCCACTTCCGGGCCGATCTCGCTGGCCCAGGCCGTGGCGATGGCGACCGCTAACAACAGGGACTATCAAAGGCAGAAAGAACAGTTGTACGTGACGGCGCTGGATCTAACCCTGGCCCGGCACCGCTTCGCCCGCCAGTGGTTCGGAACCGTAGACGCCAGCTACGTCCGGGACAGCGCCGATGAGCAGGTCAGCTACGACGCCGGCTTAGGCTTCGACCAGCTTCTGGCCGACGGGGCGCAGATCAGTGCCGGCATCGCCATCGACTGGGCGCGTTTTCTGACGGGCGATCCCGATACGTCGTTAGGGTCGGTCCTCACCGCCAGTGTGGCCCAGCCTTTGCTGCGAGGGCGCGGGCGCAAGATCGTCCAGGAAAATCTCACCCAGGCCGAGCGAAACGCGCTGTATCAAATACGCTCCTTCAACCGTTACCGCAAGTCGTTCGTGGTCTCGATCGTTGATGCCTACTACCGGGTCCTACAGCAAAGAGACGCCGTGACCAACGCCAAGAACAGCTATGACAGCAAAGTCAAATTGTGGGAGCGGCTGCAAATGGAAGCCAACGAGGGCGTCACGCCCCGCTTCCAGGTGGACCAGGCCGAACAAAGTGAGCTGGTGGCCGAAGACGGTTACGTCCGCGCTCAGCAGCGCTATGAGCAGTTGCTCGATACCTTCAAGATTATTCTCGCCCTGCCGACGGATGCGGAGATCGAGCTGGACCAAAACGAGCTCAAGGTTCTTCAAGAGAGGGGCATCGTCGAGCCAAACTATGCGTTGGAGGCCGCGATTGAAACGGCGCTGGCCCAGCGGCTGGACCTGGCAAACAGTGCCGACGCGGTCGATGACGCCGAGCGCAAAGTCGTTGTAGCAGCCGACAATCTCGGCGCCGAGCTGAATCTCGTCGGCAGCGTAGGCGTAGATTCCGCACCGAAGACCAAGGTCGAGAGGCTTCAATTCCAGAACGGCACCTATGCACTCGGACTCGAAGCGGATTTACCCTTAGATCGAAAAGCAGAACGCAACGCGTATCGTGAAGCGCTAATTGCGTTAGACCAGCGGCAACGCACGCATCAGAATGACGTGGACGAGGTGAAGCTCGAGGTCCGAAACGCTTACCGCGCCCTTCGGGAGGAATCCGAGTCGTACCGCACGCAGCAGAAGGCCCTGGAACTGGCCGAGGTGCGGGTCGGCGTCTCGCCCATTCTCTGGGAGGCCGGCCGGATGAACGCACGCGACTACCTGGAATCGCAGGACGATCTGCTGCAGGCGCAAAACAACGTCACGTCAGCGCTCGTGTCCCACGCGATTGCGAAGTTGAATTTCTTCCGCGATATCGGCGTTTTGCAGGTTAAGCCGGACGGTATGTGGGTTGAACCGACACAGAGCAAGGCGGAAGAGGATAGCACCGAACCCGCCGAACCCATAGAGAGTAGTACCAGTAGCACGACTGAGTAAGCCCAAGACGAGGATCACAGAAAATGCGGCAATTGGACGAGAGTGTCAAGTTCGAGTCGGACAAGCCTATCCTGATGATGGAGCGGCTATGCAAGAATTATGAGCTGGGGACGGTGGAGTTAAAGGTCTTGCGCGATATCGCCCTGACCATCAATGAGGGTGAATACGTCGCCATCATGGGCCCGAGCGGATCGGGAAAATCCACGCTCCTGAACATGATCGGCTGCCTCGACCGGCCGTCGAGTGGAGACTATTGGCTCGGCGGGCTGAACGTCTCACTACTCGACGATGACGATTTGTCGCTGATACGCGGCGCCAGGATCGGCTTCATTTTTCAGTCATTCAACCTCATCAACCAGCTCAACGTTATCGAGAATATCGAGGTCCCGATGTACTATCAGGGTAGCTCCGAGCACGAGAGCGCCGAGCGAGCCAAGGAACTGGCCGAAATGGTGGGGCTTGGCGAGCGATTCGAGCATCGGCCCTCGGAACTCAGCGGTGGCCAGCAGCAGCGTGTCGCCATCGCCCGAGCGCTGGCTAACGATCCGCTGATCATCCTGGCCGACGAGCCGACGGGCAATCTCGATTCGGAAAGCGGCTCGGATATCATGAAAATCCTCCTGGACCTGCACGAACAGGGCAAGACGCTGATCATCGTCACGCACGACGACAAGATTGCGACCAGCGCCGAAAGAATCGTTCGAATCTTCGACGGAAAGATCGAACAGAAGTGAACAACTCATTTATCGCATGAGGACGTACAGCAGATAGGTGCCTAAAGTGAGCGAAAGTGACTAAAGTTAGACACAGAACGCGGGCGTCTTGGAGCAATTTTAGGCACTTATACTGCGGGCGGCCCACAAAGCGATAAACACAATAAATCATGATAAACGTAAGAAAAACAGATGGTTTCCGATGATAGGTTTGTTCCGCTTAAAACGCACCGCTAAACTGGGTATCAAAAGTCTGTGGATGCACAAGCTGCGTTCGACCCTGACGACGTTAGGCATCATCTTCGGCGTCTCTTCCGTGATTGCCATGCTGGCCATCGGGGAAGGGGCCAGCCGGCAGGCCCAAGAGCAGATCGCCCGGCTCGGCAGTCGCAACGTGATCATCAAGACGGTCCAGCCGCCCGAAAAACAAGACGTCGGCAGCCAGAATCAGAGCACGATGCGCGAGTACGGCCTGACGTACGAAGACGCCGAGCGCTTCTACAATTCGATTCCGAACGCCGAGGTGATCGTGCCGAGCCGCCGCATGACTCAGCAAGTCCGCTATCGCAACCGGGCGGTCGCCACCGAAGTCATCGGCACCGTGCCGTGGTATCAGGAGATCGCCCCGGTCCACACCCTGCAAGGACGCTTCCTCAGCAGCATCGACATGCACCATAAAGAGGGCGTCTGCGTCATCGACGAGAAGGTGATGGATAAGCTGTTCGTCTTCGACGACCCGCTGGGCCAGGACGTGAAAATACAAGGGGACTACTATCGAGTGGTTGGTGTCGTCAGCGCCCAGAGCGCCGGTCCGGCGGCGGACAATCTGAACGGCTCGACTGCGAAATCAAAAGGCAACACCGGCGGCAACGTTGGGAATATCTACATTCCTCTGACGACGATCAAGAACCGATTCGGCGAGATATCTCTACAGTTCGGAGGTAGCGGACGCTCGGCCGAGAAAGTGGAATTGCAGGAGATCACTGTGAAAGTCAGCTCGATGGAGCAGGTACTGGCCACGCGCGACGTTCTGGAGGCGCTGCTCGAGCGATTCCACAAGAAAGAGGACTTTCAGGTCGTCGTCCCGCTGGAGTTGCTCAAGCAAGCTAAGCAAACGCAGCGTATCTTCAGCATCGTACTAGGTTCCATCGCCGCTATTTCGCTTTTGGTCGGCGGTATCGGAATTATGAACATCATGTTGGCGACCGTCAGCGAACGTACGCGCGAGATTGGCATTCGCCGCGCCCTCGGCGCCAAGAAACGCGACATCGTCCTTCAGTTTCTCTCGGAGACCTTGTTGCTGACATTCCTCGGCGGGCTTTTGGGCATTAGTCTGGGATCGTTCATCCCGTTTATGGTGACGTATTTCGGCCGAATGCCCACGGTCATCACAGGCGTCTCGCTTGTCCTCGCCTTCGGCATCAGCGGCGCGGTAGGCATCATTTTCGGCCTGTACCCCGCCTATCGAGCCGCGAACATGGATCCCATCGAGTCTCTGCGCCACGAATAACCGTAGCATGGGCGTCCCGCCCACGAGTATCACGGCGTCACTACAAACGCGACACTTCCATCAGATACACGTCGCTCTTCGAGTCCAATTTGCTCCCCAGGACGCAGAAGCAGCCAGGACCGCTGGAAGAGACGAGCAACTCCAGCTCATCGCCCTCGAATACTTCCGACAAATACGTGACCTGCATCCAACGAATGTTTCCGTCAGCCTCGAACGCTCGTCGCAATACGTCGAAGCCCCACCGCACGTATTCGGTGTTGTTCACGTGCCCGTTCAGGTCGATGGAGCTGTACGGAACGCACACACGGTCAGCGGCACGGTAGCCGTCCCGCCGCTGGAGCCGGCTCATCGGATCGGGCAGCACGCTGACGCCCGTCTTGGGCAGATTCAAATCGAGGCGGAACAAGTTCCTGGCCCGGTTCGTTTGCTTACTCAAGACCATCCACTCGCTGCCGGCCTTGAATATCTCGTGGCCGTCCTGGTCCAGGCCGACGAACTCCCTCGAAGCAATCGCGCGGGTGTAACCGCTCGGCCAGGTTCGGATGGTGACCTCCTCGCCCCACCTTGGCAAGCGCGTGACTTCGATCCTGAAATTGGACAGTACCCAGTAGACGTTTTTCTCGCCCAATTTCTCGAATCCGGCGCCGAGCTCTTCCGCGTGAAGGGCCGCCGCCTCCTGCAAATAGTGCATCAGCGAGGCCATTTTGATTTTCCCGTCGGGCCGGCACTCAAACGTTCTCACCGTGAATCGCACTTCTCTGGATTCCATGACGACACCATATCAAATCAGCTTGGCCAGTACAATGCTCTGGAACCGCATCTTGAAATCCGCTCTCACGGCCGGTACGATAGCTGGATTGACGAATAATAAACGACTATTGACCATCTGTTCGTCAGCGTGGGGTGGTTCCGCGCAATCCATTCAATAGTCGATAGACAATAATCAATAGTCATGGCCATTGTCACGTTACATGATATCCACAGGGCCTTCGGCCCGGAGGTCGTGCTGGACAAGCTGAACCTTCGGCTGTACGGGACCGAGAAAGTCGGCATGGTCGGACCGAACGGCTCCGGCAAGAGCACGATCCTCAAGCTGATCGTCGGACAGGTCGAGCCGGACATGGGACAGGTCATTAAGCGCAGGGGCCTTCGCGTCGGTTATCTGCCCCAGGAGCCTGCCTTTAACGACGAGCGCACGGTCCTCGAAGAAATGCACGCCAGCGTCGAGGATATTCTCCGGCTCCAGCAGACCATCCATACCGCCTCGCACGAGATGGAAAACCTGAAAGGCCCGGCCCTGGACGCCAAGATGAGACAGTACGACCGGCTGTGCCACGACTTCGAGCTTGCGGGCGGCTATCAGTATGAAACCCGCATCCAGATGACCTTGGCCGCTCTCGGTTTCGAGCCGGAATTGCACGAGGCAAAAACGTCCGCACTCAGCGGAGGCCAGTTGTCGCGTCTGGGCCTGGCCCAGGTCCTGATGCTCCAGACCGACCTGCTCTTGCTCGACGAACCGACGAACCATCTCGACCTGCAAGCCACCGAGTGGCTCGAAAAATTTCTCACCAACTACAACGGGGCCGCGGTTATCATCAGCCACGACCGCTATCTGCTGGATCGAATCGCGTGCAAGATCATTGAGGTCGAAAACCGCCAGGCCCGTGTCTGGACGGGCAACTACGATAATTACGTGCAGACCAAAAAAAACCTGACGCTCCAACAGCAGCGCGAGCACACCCGGCGCGTGGAGATGGTCGAGCGCACGTTGGATTTCATCGCCCGCAACAAGGACCAGGAGGGAATGCGCGGGACCGCTCGCGGCCGCAAAACCCGCCTCAAACGCCTGCTCAAGGAGAACCCCGATTTCCTCGACAAGCCCACGCAAACGAAGACGATCAGTTTCTCGTTCGGCAAGACCGGGCACACGGGCGACCTCGTGCTGCGCTGCGAAGGCTTAAGCAAGTCCTTCGGCGACCTGACGCTGTTCGAGGACCTGACCTTCGACGTCCTTCGCGGCGAGCGGATCGGCATCACCGGTCCGAACGGCACGGGCAAGAGCACCCTTTTGCGATTAGCTCTCGGCGAGATGGAACCGTCGGCGGGTCAAATTCGCCTCGGCCGGAGCATCCGCGTGGGCTATCTCGACCAGCATGGCGAAACCCTGGACCCGGCCAAGACCGTCCTGGACGAAGCCGCACAAGCCAGCCCGAGCCTCTCGACGGAGCAGGTCCGCAGCCGCCTTGGCGCTTTTCTTTTCACAGGGGACGACGTCTTCAAACTCTGCGCCGACCTGAGCGGCGGCCAGCGCAACCGCCTGATGCTCTGCCGGCTCGTGCTGGCCGAGCCTGACCTGCTGGTGATGGACGAGCCGACGAACCACCTGGACATCGCCAGCCGGGAGACGTTCGAGGCCGCCCTCAATGATTACGCCGGGACGATCATCGTGGTTAGCCACGACCGCTATCTGCTGGACCGTCTCGTCGATAAGCTGCTCGTGGTCGGCACGGACGCCCTGGGCAATCGTTGTCTCGGAAAGACGGAGTTCGTCGCGCAAAAACCGGCCTACACGCGCTACGTCGACCTGATCCGCGAGCGTCAAGAGGCCGCACAGCAAGAAAAAGAATCTCAACAGCAAGCCGCCAAGCCGCGTGCCGAAAAGCCCCGCACCACGACACCCGAAGAGCTCAAGCGTTTCAACAAGTACTCGGTCGAGCAGATCGAAGAGATGATCTTGGTCCTCGAACAGAAGGTGGACGAAATGAAGGAGCGGTTCGGCGACGCGGAGGTCTATAAAAACCCAGAACTCCTCGCGGAGCTGCAGCGCAACTTCGATGAAAACAACGCCGAGCTCGACCTGCTCTACCGCGCCTACGAACGCCGCGCCGGATAGAGCACGTCGAAAACAGCGTGAGGAAAACGAACAGTCACCGCCGTCGAGCGGTGCTGACTTCACGAGTCACTATTCGGCGTTGGAATCGGGTCGATTTGGTTTGCATCGGGTTTCACGGTGCCCTCCGGCACATTCGGCCCGGCCGGACCTCGCCGAGGGCCATACGGCCCCATGCCCCTGCCACTCGGCGGACCGCGACGCGGGCGCATCCCTCCGGGTCCCTGGCCGCGGCGGCCTCGACCGCCCCGACCGGGACGGACGCCACGCTCGAGCCGATCCAAACCCTGCTGCCAGATTCGCTCCTGCCTGTCCGTCAGAACCTTGCTGATATCTTCGTTCATCTGTTGCAGCGTTTGCGCAATTTCGGCCCGGGCCTGCGTGCGGATTTCGGCGAGCTTTGTCATGTATTTTTCCAGGATCGGAGCAATTCGCGCGGACTGCTCGGGCGAGAGGTCAAGATCCCGCCGGAGCGAAGGCATCATTCGCAGACTGTCAAACTCCGGGCCGGGCGGCGCCGTCAGGAGCCTGTGCGGCAGCAAGATCATCGTCGCAGAGCCGCCGATGACGACCCCGGCTAATAGGATAACCGCACCGAAGAAGACCATCCGCCACCGGTGCAGCGTCCGGATGTGCTCGACGTTCAAGTGGTCTGTTTCTTCTATCTGGCTCATTGCATCGCCCACGAAATCGCCTGTGACAGCTCGGCGACCCACGAATTATAGCTGACGATAGCTAACACCGCCGTCGCGGTCGCGAAAAACGAAGACAGCGCGGCCAGCCACATCAGCGGCTTTTCCGAAGCCCGTTCGATCCCCGCCGTACCGGGCGCCGTCTCAAGAATCGCGATCACGGCGTGGCTAACATCAACGCTCGGAGGCGCCTCACGCCGCGCTTGCATCGCAAGTTTTTCAAATCGATTTATATTCTTCATTCTAAAAGCTCCTCTCCAGCCGGACCGACCAGCTTCTCCAATTTCTTCATGGCCCGCAGGGTCTGAACCTTCACCATGCTCTTGGTCCAGCCCGTCCGGTGGGCCGTTTCGGCCACGTCGCATCCTTCGAGGTATCGCAGTGTCAAGACCAGCCGGTCGCGCGGCCGCAACTGGGCGAGCAGCCGGTGCACGAGAGAAGCCGCCTCGCTGGGATCGATTCGCTCCGCCGGCTCGTCCGGCATCTGGTCCCACTCGTCTAATGTGAAGCTCTCCCGCTCGCGCCGCCGGGCC
>CAYZAH010000133.1:0-3096 GCA_964475805.1 uncultured Pirellulales bacterium
CCGGCGAAACCGAACGCACAGAGAATACCGATCACGATCGTGATGACCGGCAGGCCGGCGGAGTACATTCCCGTGGCCAGACCATCGATGATCGTGGTCGCCGCTCCCATCTCCGCCTGGTCGGCGATACCCCTCGTCGGTTTGTATTCATCGGAGGTGTAGTATTCGGTGAATTGTCCGATCAGAACCCCGGCGACCAGACCGGAGACGACCGAGCCGAATACGCCCCAAGTGATCCAGTTCAAGGCCGCCAGAGCAGCGACGGCGGCGATGATGAGAACGGAGCTGCCCAACGTGCCGATCAGCAAGGCTCGCAAAAGGTTCTTCTGGGTGGCATCCTCCTTACACCGAACCATGAAAATTCCGGCGATGGAAAGCAGAATGCCCAGCCCTGCGACGACCATCGGCGACAACACGGCTTTCAGCGGCGTCAAGCCCTGGGGCAACGTTCCCATTGTCAACGCCGCACCCAGTGCTGCGGTTGCAAGAATCGAGCCGCAATAGCTCTCGTAGAGATCGGCGCCCATGCCGGCCACGTCACCGACGTTGTCACCGACGTTGTCGGCGATGGTGGCCGGGTTGCGCGGATCGTCTTCCGGAATCCCCGCCTCGACCTTACCCACCAGGTCGGCTCCCACGTCAGCGGCTTTCGTATATATCCCGCCACCGACACGGGCGAACAGGGCCTGGGTCGAAGCCCCCATGCCGAAGGTAATCATCGTCGTAGTGATTTCAACGAGCTTTCGCTCTTCCAGCATCCCTTTGTGTACGAGGTCCAGGCCCAGAAACCTCAATCCGTTTGCCATGTGGTCGGCGGTGTAGACGAGCTTATCCAGGATCAGGTACCACATGGAAATGTCGAAGAGGCCGAAGCCCACGACGATCAACCCCATCACGGCGCCCGAACGGAAGGCGACCTGCAAGCCGCTGTTGAGGCTCTTGCTGGCCCCCTGAGCGGTCCGCGCCGAGGCGTTCGTGGCCGTCTTCATCCCCAGGAACCCGCACAAGCCGCTGAAGAAGCCGCCCGTGAGGAAGGCCACCGGCACAAAGGGATTTTGCACGCCCTTGTAGGCCAGAAAGGCGAAAATCACCAGCAGCACGAGAAAAACGACCGTGACGACGCTGTATTGCCTGAACAGATAGGCGTAGGCACCTTCGCGCACGTGCCGGGCGATTTCGATCATCTTGTCGGTGCCCTCCGGCGCGCCCATCATCTTCTTATAGAAGAAGAAGGCGAAAATGAGCGCCAGCACAGCCGCGACAGGCGAAACCCACCAGACCCACGTTCCGCCGGTCTGGCTCGCCTGGGTGCCTTCGGCCGCTAAGGCCGGCGAACTAAGGGCAAAACCGATCAAAAATAGTACAGCGATGCTCTTGAGGACTCTCACTTTGGTTTCTCCTTTTCAATTCGATGACAAAGCCCATTCAAGGAACCGACAAACGTTCTTGGGACTGGCTCCTTTTGGCGGTCCCGATGCATCGGGATCAAAAGGTGCCTGTCCCTCTCCTGCACGGGACAGGGACAGTCAGCTTTCCAAACCACGGAAAGCAGACAGTCCCTTGGGTACAAAGCCCATACAAGGAACAGACGTCTAAAGTCCGTGAAGTTTACCCAAACGGAATGGTTTTTCAACTGTTTTATTGCAGGCGTCTTTTTCCGTCGCAAAATATTTTGAGCTGAATGGAAATCAAACGGATTTTTCAGGACGCAAACCGGCGTTTTTCAGCGATTTAGATAAATAATGATACCTGCGAGAATCAGAATACAGGCCGTGCAGACACTGATGGCCGCGATGAATATCCACATGAAACGCTTGCTGTGTTTGGAGATGATGTACTTGAGATACCTGTCGCTGGCCGCAAAGGTCTTGCTCATCTGGAGAATGCCGTCCGTCTGGCCCATGCTGGTCTGGTTCAGCTTATCGAGCGTCTCGTTGAAGTTGTTGAAGCTCTGAGACATTTGTACGTCGATATTTGCCGCAGCGGCGAGTTGCTGGTCGATTTTCACCAGGGCGTCGGTTTGCTTGGCTGTTTCGGTCGGGATCTTCCCAACGGCATCCATGAACCGGTCATTCCTGGCGGTGGCGCTTCGGAGCTGCTCGAGAAGCTGCTCGATCACCTTCTTCTGGTTCTCCACGGCGTCCGGAAAACTCTCAAGCACCTGGGGCAAACGTTCGATCCGGGTCATAAGCTCTTCGTGCCGGCTCGCCTGGCGATTCAAGTGCTCGTTGATCCCCTGAAGCTGATCGATGAGTCGGTCGAAGCCCTTCTGGAGCTTTTCGAGTGATTCCTGGGGATCCGCCTTCGGAACCGCTTTGACCATCGTCTTGTCCGGCCCGGCTTCGTTCGATGGGGTCTCCTCGCCAGCCGCCTCCGCTGGTTCATTGCCCTGTCTGATCAAACCATCCTCGTCAATCTCAGGCCGAGAGCCCGAACCCAAAAGCGGCTTGCGCAGCCATCTGCCCGTACCGGCCCAGAGCTGTTTGAGAGTCATTTCCACACTCCTAAATCATTTTCGATTTGCGATTCACGATTTACGATTGCGGCTGCGCCGAGGTGCGCCTCTCAATCAAAAATCGCAAATCAAAAATCATATGTCTCATTCTAAGCGTCAGCCCAGGGCAAGTTCAAGCGCTTTCTAAAAAAGCAGGAGACATTGGGCATTGTCTCGGACGTGCGTCACCGGACAGTCGTCCCCCGGGATTCCGAATAGGCCAGGTACAAGACGGTGGCGGCCCAATCAAGCTCGTAGCCGGTCTGGGGATCGAACTGCTCGGTCGGACGCGGGTAGCCGCCGTTCACGTTAAGAACAACTGGCGCGCCTTGTAGCAAACGCGACGCATTGATTGGGCCGCACGGCTTGAAGCGTTGGCTAAGATTGGCTATACTGGCTGGCCGACGTGGGATTGGAGATGTTCCTCGAAGATTGGAGGAAGATACCTAAATAGGGCATGTTTCGTTGGGAGTGCGGGCGTGAGCACCCTGGATATCGTGGCGGCGGCGGGAATTCTGTGCTTAGCCAGCACCGTGCAAAGCGCGATTGGCTTTGGGTACGCCCTGGTCGCCACGCCCTTGCTCATCTGGATCGGTATACCC
>CAYZAH010000133.1:3196-8747 GCA_964475805.1 uncultured Pirellulales bacterium
TGCTTGCGCCGGCGGTCTTTCTCGGTGCGGCTATCGGCCTGCCGTTAGGCAATCGACTACCCAGACCGGTATTGAGCGGTATCGTCTATGCGACCCTCCTGGTCATCGCCCTAAGCTCTATCGTCCCACAGGTCGTCCAGAAACTCCATTGACCCTTGCAAACTCCCGTTGAAAAACAGTAGGATAGGGTCGGCTTTCCTTGCCGGATCGCCCACGTTACATGAAACTGAACAGAGAGTTAGGAGATGACATGATGTGTCGCTGTATCAAAATGATGACGATTTTCCTGTGTGTGCTGTTGGTTTGTTCCGCTTCAGCTTCCATCCCGCGCGGCGTGAACCTGGCCCACCTTGCCAATTGGGACATCGTGATCGCAAAAGACGCCGGACCGAGTGAAGTCTATGCCGCCGAGGAATTCCAGAGCCTTTTTGCTCAGGCAAGTAACGTCCGTCTACCGATCGCGCATGAGACGGACATGGCAACCAACCCGGAGCACCACGTCTTCGTCGGCTCAAGCCCCGCGATGCGCGCCAGCAACGTGGGCTTCAGCACGGACGAGTTCGGCGAGGAAGACTTTCGTATCGTGGTGCGTGATGGCAACGTTGCCATAGCCGGGTCGGCACAGACCCCAACGCGGGGAACGCTCTACGGCGTCTATACGTTTCTCGAAGACTACGTCGGCGTCCGATTCCTCACCGCCGATCACACATACGTGCCGCCGGTCGGGACGTGGCGCATTGTCGGCCCTGTGGACCGCTTCTATCACCCGCCTCTGCGATTCCGCTGGAGCTATTACGGCGAGACCAACAGAAATCCCGCTTTCGCTGCGCGGCTTCGGGTCAACACCGTTCCCAAAGACGACAAGTTCGGCGGCAAGACCGGGCTGAATCTCATTAGCCACAGCTTCTTCCACTATGTCTCGGCGCAGAAGTATGGAAAGGAGCATCCCGAATATTTCGCTCTGGTCGACGGCGAGCGCAAGCTGGAAATGGGAGGCGGAGGGCCTGAACTCTGCCTGACGAATCCGGATGTCCTCCAAATCGTTACGAAAACGATCCTGGACGCGCTCAAGCAACACCCCGATATGAAGAACATCTCGGTCAGCCAGAACGACAACGACAAATACTGTCGCTGCCCTCAGTGCGCCGCCATTGACAAGCGGGAAGGCACGCCGATGGGCTCGCTGCTGACGTTCGTGAACGCCGTCGCCGACGAGGTCGGAAAGGAATATCCCGACGTCTTGATAGGCACACTATCCTACTGGTATTCGCGCAAGCCACCCAAGACCATCAAGCCCCGGCCAAACGTTCAGATTCAGTTGTGCAGTATCGAGTGTTGCGTCTTACACCCGATCAACGACCCGAACTGCAAGAAGAACGTACAGTTTTGCCAGGATCTGGCCAACTGGGGCAGCATGTGCAAGAATATCGCCATCTGGAACTACAACACGAACTTCAGCAATTACCTGCTCCCCTGTCCCAATCTGTGGGTGATCGAACCGAACATCCGATACTTTGTCGCCAACAATGCGATGGGAATCTTCATGCAGGCGGCGGGCAACGCTCTCGGAGCCGAGATGTCTGATTTGCGAAACTACGTCATGGCGAATCTTCTGTGGGACCCGAATAGAAGCGGCAAGAAGTTGATAGATGAATTTCTCGTTTTGCACTATGGCCGGAGCGCCGAACCCATCCGGCGGTTCATCAATCTGACGCACGAGCACGCATTGGCCAGCGGGCTGCATCCGAACTGTTTCGGCCGGGCGAGAAACTACGCGGTGGATGAGTCTATCGCCCAGGCGGGTCTCGATGCGTTTGACGAGGCATTGAAACTGGCCGACGACGATGCGATTCGCGCTCGCGTGGAAAAGGCGTCGATCTGCGCCTACCGCGCCGCCATCGAGCCAATCTGGTACATCAAGGACAAGTCGAAGGTCGATCCCGCTTTGGCACAGCGTATGCGACCGCTGGTCGAACGATTCCTGGAACTGTGTACCAAGTACGGTGTCACCAACGGAAGCGAGCACAGCAGAATCGAGGTCGACAGCGAACGACTCAGAAGCGTCATGGGAATGTGAGGGGATTGACTATAGTCAATGTCGCTGTCCCGGCCAGATTCGGCTGGACGCGAGACCCGTGAGGAAGCACGTCGTGACACCGATAGCTCCGTACAGTAACCCATTGATATCCGTCGCTAACTTGGCATAGAGCAGCACGCTAATGCTCGCGACGGCGCCGAGCCAGGCATGAAGCGTCTGGACCTTTTTGGTGAAGACCGCCAGCACGAACAAGCCCGCTAACGTGCCACCGAACAAGCCCATTATGCCGAGGAAGAAATCCCACAGATATTCGACTTGCACCGCCGCCATCAACATAGCTGTACCCGTGCCGATCACTCCGAAAGTGATCGTAAGGCCGCGTGCGACGGCAAGGTAGGTCCGTGGCATGAGAGTGGGCTTGAACCGCCGCACGAAGTCCGTGGTTATGGCGGTGGAGATCGAGTGTATACTGCTGTCCAGACTCGACATGGCGGCTGCAAATATCCCGGCGATGACAAGGCCGGACAAGCCGGCAGGCATCTCCCGCCAAATGAATATCGCGAAGATCTGGTCGGTCGCTTTCAGATTCGTCAGCCGCGTTGGATTGGCTCTGTAAAATGCAAAAAGCGCCGTTCCAACCGCCAGGAACAGAACCCCGGCGACGACGGCCAATATCCCATTGATCCATATCGCCTTGCCGGCTTGCTTCTGATCGGGTGTCGTCAGATAGCGTTGAATCACCGCCTGGTCCGTCGTGTACGGAACAAGCGAATTTGTGAAAAGGGCCCCCAGAACCACGACGAACAGGGTATCGCCCGTCCAACCCCAGCCGGGATGAACCAACGTGAGCTTGTGGTTCGCCGTCGCGACGGAGACGAATTCTTCCCATCCACCATCCAGTGCGCTGATCGTGATCACTAACGCGGCCAGCGCTCCTCCAAGTAAGACCACCGCCTGCAATACATCCGTCCAGATCACGGCTTCCATGCCGCCGAGCGCCGTGTAGAGAGTGCTGAGCACACCGATCAGTGCGATGCACAGATAGACACTCATTCCCGTAACCGCTGAGAGAGCGAGAGCGGGCAGCAGGATAACAATGCCCATCCGACCTAATTGAAAAGTGATGAAAGAAAGACTCCCGAGGATTCGGACGCTCACGTGGAAACGCTTCTCAAGATACTCGTACGCGGTGGTGACATTGAGTTTGCGGAAGAGCGGAAGGTAGACGTAGACCACGAGCGGCGCAATGACCAGTATGCCCACGTTCAATGGCAGCAGACTCCAATCCGTTGCGTAGGCTCTCGCCGGCATGGCCAGGTAGGTGATCGCGCTGAGCTGGGTTCCGAAGATACTCAGCCCGGCCGCCCACCAGGGAATCCGCCGTCCCGCTAAGAAGAAATCATCGGTGGATTTCTCCCGCTTAGTAAAGTAAATCCCCACGGCGACGAGCACGACAAGGTAGCCGCCCAGGACGACCCAGTTCGGCCACTCAGGGCCTTTGGAGATGGCCGACGAGGCAACCGCTAATGCGATTCCATCGGACCCGCTCACAGGGACTCACCTTCACGGCCGAATCGAGCTTCCGCGTTCTTGATGAACTGCTCGCAAGCTGCGTCGAACTGGTCGAGCATCTGCTCGGTGGATGTGCCGGAGGTGTGCCGCGCTGCTGTGATCATCGTCTTGCATTCGTTCGAGTCCATGAAGCGCGCCGCATCGAGGAGCTTGTCTTCGTCTTCCGGCGGGACCACGAGGAATCCGTGCTTGTCCGCGTGAATGAGCTGGCCGGGCCTGACCTTCCGTCCGAAGACCTCGACCTCGCAGTTCCACCGGACGGGGTAGCTGTAGGCGTGCCCGACGCACAGCCGCCGGGCCAGAGCCTTGAAGCCGACACAGCGCATCTCGTCGAGGTCACGAATGCCCCCGTCGATGATGCTCCCGACGCATCCGAGGGCTTTGTGCATGCCGCTGTTGACCTCGCCCCAGAAGGCCCCGATGACCGCCGGCTTGTCCAAATCCTGAACGACGACGATCTTAGGCCCGGGCACGCTGCCCACGTAGCGCCGATACTGGCTCCAGCCGTCGGGATTCTGTTTGGGATGTTTTGGACTGCTCGGCTCGATCACGACGGTGACGGCGTAGCCGATCATCGGACCCATTTCGGGCATGAAGTCCCGGCAAGGCTCCAGATTGAATCCGTCTCGGCCCGAATCATGCCTGGTGATTTGCTCCCAACCGTTGTAAATCGTCGGCGTGTTCCAACGTTTCAACTCCAGCAAATCCGCATACGATAATCCACTTTTCTCTAAGCGGCCCATTCATTTACTCCTTTCAGATTTACATATGATGATATCACGGCAAGGGGACAATTTGCCAGCCTTCCGTACCGAAACGAATATCGCGCTCTACGAACTCCCAGACAACGACTTTTTTGTTGGCGAGCAGCTTGGGATTTCTGCTGAGCTGCTGCCTGACAAGTGTCGAGGCCCCTCCGTCGTTGACGATCGCGGCCAGAGGGAACCCAAGCTCGCAGGCCAGGTGCTCGACAAAACCCGCACTGCCGGGTTCATCCTGACGGTAAATACGAAGGAAGCTGTCCCCTAAAACAAGGACTTCAGAATTTGGATCGTCGTGGTAAAGTTCATTGGTCGCGCTGTTGATGACCTGCGCGCAATGGATCTTCTCCGGCTCGAATCGTTTTTCTATCTGCGGAACCCGGACCATCCTCAAGACGTCGCCGTAGCGCTCCACCGTCACCGGCTTCAATGTATATGCGTTTTGTCCCTTTTCCACCCAGCCCAAATCAATGAGTCTTCGAGCAACGGCTTTTGCGGCAAGCCGCACACCGTCCGGCGACCAATGGCTGTCTTGAACGAGATAATATTCCGTCGCTTTGTCCGGCGGCGAGGCCGCGCGAGCTTCCCTGAACAGCGAGAACAGATCGACGATTTCCACTCCGGCTGTTCGTAGTCGGCGCATGACCTCGATGGTCTTGGAATTGACCGGCTCGTCTTTCCCTCTTGCCTGCCTAGCCAGCATGTCGGGATAGACGCTTGCCTTGTTCGGCGCGGGCATGACCAACAAGTGAATGCCCCGCTTGGCCAACTGATCCCTGAAGGAGACAACCGCCGAGACAACGTCGCCCTGCTCCCCGGCCGAATCGAGCGACCAGGGTTCGACCAGGTATTGCACCGCCGGCTTGTAGAAAAGCCAACCGTCTCTGCCCGCGACCGCCTTGTCACCGAGCTGCCCCAAGGTCATGAATTGAGCGAACTGCACGTATGGCCTAAGTTCCCGGCCCAGCCAGCAGTTATCCTGCAGGTCCGTCTCGAACGCACGCAGATTGGCACGCGTAGGCGTCTGGGCAAAAAGTTCGGCCACTTGCGGCCGGCGGCCTCGCCGCGCGTCCACAATGATCTGAGTAACGCCGACACTGCCAATCAACGCCAGAAAGGCCGCTATCAAAAACAGTCGTCTATGTGAATTGCCAGACACACATTGCTCCCTAAAACTGAA
>CAYZAH010000134.1:0-8668 GCA_964475805.1 uncultured Pirellulales bacterium
AACCCAGACAAATGAAGTTCGGCTTATCCGAAGGGATGATTCTGGCATCCGGCACCGGTGGAAAGGACATCTTCATGCTCACCGCCGACCCCGGCGCCACACCCGGCCAGGAGATACACTAATTCGATCTTAGAATTGCTCGATGTCGAGGGTGTGTGGGTGTCTTTCGAGAGGGCAGCCGGCGCATTTGGCTTTCGACTTGCAGAAGTCCTTGCCGGTTCGGACGAGCAAGGCGTGGTATTCGTTGAAGAGTTGAACGTCCGTCGGCAGATTTGACTCGAAGAGGTCTCGCAACTGTTCATAATCCGCGTCCGGTTCGATCAGTTGGTGCCGGGACATGATTCGAGCCGTATAGGCATCAACAACGAAGACGGGCCTGCCCAACGCGTACAGTAGAATCGAGTCAGCGGTTTCCCGCCCGATGCCCTTTATTCCCAACAGTTCAGACCTGAGTCGGTCCGTCGCAATGGGCTGAAGGTTTGTCAATTGCCCATCGTAGTTGTCGAAGAGCCAGTTGACGAAGCTCTTGAGCCGCTTGGCCTTGATGTTGTAGTAGCCGGCCGGCCGGATAAGCGTGGCCAGTTCGATGATGTCGATGCGATGGAGTTCCTCGGGCGTCAGACGTGAGGCGGACTTGAGATTCGCAATCGCCTTGTCAACGTTGGCCCAACTCGTGTTCTGAGTGAGTATCGCACCAACGACCACCTCAAACGGCGTGTCGCCGGGCCACCAGTGTTGCGGCCCGAAGGCATCGTAAAGCCATTCGTAGATTTGCGTCAGTGTTTCGCTTGTCATGGTGTCACGGTCAGGCGGAGGGCACGAGCGTTCTTTCGGCGTCCGGTTGGATGGGGGAGAACCACGTTGGCGGTGGTTTCGGGCGCTGTCGTTCGAGGTCGAAACAGTACACGACGCAATCCCCTTCGGCGCCGGATTCGACAAAATTGTTACTGCTCAGGATGGCCCGCATTTGATCGTTCTTCGGACCTTTCGTAAATCTCGCGGTGACACGCTCGAACCCTTGTTCTTCCGCGTATCGAAGCACCGACGTGAGCGTGCAGTCCTCGACGCCTCTGCTCATCACCCGACAGCTAAAAAGCAGAGTGTCAATTTCGTAGACGTTGTTGTTTCGTTTACCTATGCAGACTCCGACCAGGCCGTAATCGCCGAACTTATCAAGAACGTGCACGACAAATATGTCCCAGGTCTGATCCCGGCTAATAAAAATAATCTGGTCCTTTGTGTAGCGTTTGATCGACGTATTGAGTTGGTTGGTTCGCTGGATCAACTCCGTCACGCGATCGACCTCATAAGGCTGCATTCTCTCTATGCCGATTTTGAATTCGCACTGGTCGAGGAAATCCGCTTTCGCCATGGTGTTCTGAGTTTGCTGGCGTTGGTCCTCCTGGATATAGAACCTCGTTCTGTCTTTGCTTTCGCGGGTAACAAATTCAGGCTGGAACTCGGGCAGGTAGAGCAGTTGTTCGAAGATGTTCTCATCATAGACTCTCACCTCGGGAAAGACCGCCTTCATTTGTTCTCTCTCGAAGGGACTGTCGTCTATGAACGCGATGGAGTCCATGCCGATATTCAGCCGTTGCTGAACCTGCGCCAGGTTCTCGCACTTGTCCTTCCAGTTTAGCTCGAAACACACGAATTCCATCCCGGTCAGATGCGGCTTGATGAAGTTCCGGATATCGGTCTCGAGGTAAGGGTCGTTCTTGCTTATGACGCCGATCAGAATGCCCCTGGCGTAGAGAATGGACAGGGCGTTCCAGCGAAACCGCTCTTTGTCGATTCGGATTTCGAGATTCTCGACGCCGACGTCCCGAATGACCCCATTCCACATTGTGTTGTCCAGATCGACGATGACGCACTTGACTTTTTTCGTGTGTTGCAAGACGTAGTCAACGAGATACGTATATTCTTGGGCAACGTGGGTGGCCGGAAAACTCAGGTGACTGTACCAGGGAGCGTCCGTCTGTTTGAGCGTTTGCTGGAATCCGGCCATGGCGCAAACGTTTGTCACATTAAGGAAATAGAAATTGGGATATCGGACGCTAAGTTCCTCTATCGCCGTGACGTATTTCCTCATGAACTGCTCTTCGTTATACAGCGGCGTCGTGTTCTTGAACCGGTTGAGCATGTTGCCCCTGAACCAGGGGAGAAACTGCATGACGATGGGGACGTTCAAAGGCAGGAGGGTCAGAACCATCAGCTCGCATTGATCGACAAGCTCCTTCAATCGCCCGTCTTGTTGCTGCTTTGACACGGCGCGATTCAATTGTATGTCCGCGATGGGGCCCATCATGTAATCGTGCTGGGAAAGGAAGACCGCGTCGGGTTTGGTAGCGAGAACGTCCTGAGCATGGTCGGCGAGGAACGTGTACGGATTTGTCTGGCCGTTATGTTGGAAGCTGTAGAAGTAGTCGAAGTCAAAATGGTGTTCGGGATGGGACTTCAGTTCGAAGATGACATACTCGAATTCACATCCGCCCAGAAAACACAGAAAAGGTTTCATGCAGCCGGCCTTTACGTTGTTCGTCTCTGTTATGTTTCGCTATTGTATTTTCGGCGCACTTGAAGTAAACTCTGCAACGAAATTCAACAGTAAAAGGTTAGAAACGCGGCCATGAGATAGGACCAAGAGTGGCCGAAGGACGATCATGGGAAAGGCCAGGAGAGCCAAAAAAACGGAGAAGAAGGGTGGCACCAGCCAGTTGTTCAATTTCGCGCAGGATTCCTATTTCGAGAGGACCTCGCGCCCGATCTATGCGATTGTCTTTTTGCTGCCGTTCATTATCTTCTATGAGATAGGGACGTTCCGCATCAATACCGACGTGCTTAACCATTCGCGTATCCGGGTGGTAGCGTTTGTCTGGATGCAGGATCTGCTTCAGTTGCTGGGTTTCGGAGGCAAGTTTGCGTGGATTGCGCCTCCTTTGGCGGTGTTGGTGATTTTGGCGGCGTTGCAGATCACGTCGGGCAAGCAATGGCGTTTCTGGTTTGGCGACGTTCTGCCGATGGTCGCCGAGTGCGTCTTGCTCGCCGTGCCGCTTATCGTGCTGACGCTATTTTTGACCAGCTCCGGAGGATCACAGGCGAACGCTGGGTGGTATCGCGATGGTCCGGCGATGTCAGCGGATGGGCCGTTGACTCTAACCGCCGTTAATGGCGGGGCTGTACCTCACCGGGCTATCTTGGCGAATATCGTCACCGGCATCGGCGCCGGCATCTACGAAGAGATGGTCTTTCGTTTGGTTCTGATCTGTCTTTTGATGTTGCTGTTCCAGGACGCGCTGAAGCTCTCGCATGCTAATTCCATTGTACTGTCGGTCCTCATTTCGGCGGCGCTGTTCAGTGCCCACCACCATATCGACTTTCTCACCGGGCGGCTCAATACCGGCGATCCGTTTAACGTGACGAAGTTCATGTTCCGGACAGTTGCGGGTGTTTACTTTGCTGCCCTTTTTGCCATTCGCGGTTTTGGCATCACAGCCGGTACACACGCCTTCTACAATATCATTGCGGTTTCCATTACCGCCCGTTTCTTTCCGTAGAAAAAATTTGGGCGAGTCTCAAATTTTTCTGCTTTTTTTACAGAAAGTCTGACATTGTTACCCTTTGAGTTTGCGGTGCTTGCACAATAATCGTCCCATAAGGCCGGATATCGCCCTTATCAGTACTGATATCCAGCCTTGATTTGGTCCATTCATTTTGGTATAATCATGCCATACAGAAAGCTGTTGTTTTGAGTTAGGACTTTATGTATGGAATCACCGCAGATCCACGTAGCCGTTGAGGAATTGATGTTCAGTCTTTTCCAAAGGCCTTTGCATCCTGAGCTTTTTCAAATCTACGCCAATCGGCGTCTCAACACCGAGAAGTATGAGGCCATCATCTGGGTTACGGGCTGCACTCACGTGGTCAGTGTCTTCGCGGGCAACGTGTGTCTCACCGAAGTCGTCAGTGCGCCGGGTCAGATGTTGCCCTCGCGAGGCCTGCTCGAACGCTTCCAGTTCCGTGGGCCAAGGACTCATAAGTGCACGTTGAGCCAGGGCGCTAGCTATGTAACGGACTTCCAGGTCGAGAAGATGAGCGCCAATCTCTACCGCCAGAGCCATACGGACCTCGAGCGCTTCGCTCGCAACCGAGGCGTCTTTGTGAAATTCCCCGAGTTGGAAGTTGACGGGCTTCAGCCTTTCTGCTACGTCGATTTTGAGGCCCGGCGTACCGAGCTACACATTCATACGTTCGCCGCTTATCCCGATCAGGTCACGATGATAAAGACCCAGTCGCTGTTTGACCTTCGATAGCGCGAGGGCCAAGCTAAACTGTCGTCATCTTCTCATCCAGCCCCTTAGGAAACGTGTCAAATCCACAATGTACTTATTCTGAGAGAGTAGTCTGCGTACAACCCATGCGCTGCCACATTCTAAGTGATGCAGCTTAGAGTGAACCCAAGCCCTTCCTAACCGGCAGAGGTCGAGTTGCGACGGCACCTGACGCATCCAAAGGTCGCGATACGATGAGAACGCGATTCACTATTGGCCCTTGATCAGACGCCTATCCCATAGCCCTGGAGCACGTCTTTGACGATGTGGAACCTTGGTCGCAGCAGTCGGAACGTCTTAGAAGACATGTACTCACGGGTGTGCAGACCCAACAATTGCTGTATGGTGGAACTCGCCTTAAGAGCATGCCGGTAGACGCATAGACCGTAAGGCAAGGCGACCAGCTTTATGTAGCGGGGCGTTGAATTCCAAACAACGTCCAGCAGGCCCTTCCATCCAATTTCGTCGTAGATACTTGTTCTTCTCACTCCCTTAACCATTACCCAGACTCCTTTCTTTTCTACAACCCTGATATCTCCTATATCATACGCATCGCCCATACTGGATCCGGGTCAGTGCGATCACACAATCTGAGGATATGCATTTCTGCCTACCCCCGATGTCATGATGCTGTCCTTTTACAGCCGGCCCAGATGAATGTCAAGCCAAAAACTTCATATCAAATAAAAAAGGCAATATTTTTTCGGACTATCCGGTCAGGCCACGCCGTGAGGGGTAGGAATCGCCGGTTCGGTCCACGTGTGGGCACCTACCTGCGAAGAGATGGATCAGGTGAAGATAAGCCTTTCAGCTTCGCTGCAACTGGACGTTCTGAGTGAGGACGCCCATCTTACTGCGGATTTCATCGGACATCTTGCTGTTTGGGAAGTCTTTGATGATTTGCTGACCGACGTCGAGAGCCGTCTCCCAGTGCTTTTCTGTGACCGCGATGGCAAATTGCACACCCATGTTGTGAAGTTTTGTCCGGAAGACGTCGCGTGCGGCCTCCTGTAGCGCCAACGCCTCGTTGGGCGTGAGGTACGAGTCGAGCTCTTTCAGGATTTCCAAACTGCGGTCGGTCTCCCGTGCCTGAATGGCGTCGTCCCACGCAGCCAGGAGGACCCTTTTGCGGTCTTGCTTACGGTCGACGAGAACTTGCCTCATCGCCTTGGCCTTCTCGCTGTCCGGATGGGTCTTAATCAATCCCTCAATCTGGGCGCTCGCTCTTACCCACTGGTAGGCGTCGAGCAACTTCTCGATGTGGGCGATGATCTGATTGACTTTCTCCTGATCTGTGGCGTCGTGATAGCGGTCACACTGCGTTCGGAGCTGCTCGGCGAGATCCCTGTACTCAGGGCGCTCGGCAATTTCGGCAATGATTTCATTGGCCGCTCCGAAGTCCTGCCGTTGCAGCTTATCAAACACCGCTTCCCGCAGAGATTGCCTGTCCATATCGCGGAACGCGATTGCCTTCGCCGCTTCACTGACGCGCGTGCTGTGGTTGATCTGACCCAGTTCCGTGCCGATTGCCTCCAGTGTTCCGGCTACCTTTTCGAGCTTCGTACTATTGTCCTTGAGTACGTCGAGGATCTTGAATATGCGCGAGAGCATCGTCAGCAGCGCGATGAGGAACACCAACGTGCCCAGGAGCAATAAAAGCTGGCTGAGCGTATTCGTTTCGGACTTCTGAAAGACGTTGGTGAAGAATATGAGAATGACGACAGCGACCACCGGAATGCTGATTATCAGGATATGCCACCTATACTGCCGGAACAAACCGTCTTTTTCAGAGCCCATAATACACCTCTCGAAAAAAGGCTTTTCGCAGCTTGTTTCTAATCTATTATGGTATAGGAAAAGTCTTCTTTTGTCAATCCGCGAAAAAAAATGATTGAGGCGCAAAATTCTTGTTCCAAAAACCCACGGGAAGGGTGTATTTTCCCAGAAGTTGCCATGTTCTTCGAGTGTTTGGATGCTGGCTTGTCAACCGAATGGCGACAATTCACGTATCAACCTGTGTGGACACGACGTGTTGGATTGTGCTGAACGGAAGAATCAAGGAGTGGCAAAAATGAAAGCTTGGCGAAAGGCGTTGATATTAGGGGTGGCGACGATGGTTGTTTCCGGATGCTCAGCGGCGGAAGAAGCGGGGGGGAGCCGGGAGAAGGTCAAAGCGAACGAGCAGCTCGTCGTCGGAGGGAACAATGAGTTTGCCTTGAAGCTGTACGAGAGGCTGCGAGGCGAAGAGGGCAACCTGTTCTTCTCGCCTTACAGTATCTCGACGGCCCTGGCGATGACGTACGCCGGAGCACGGGGCCAAACGGCGTCGCAAATGGCCGACGTGCTCTGTTTTCCTGTTGGGGCGGGAAAGGCCGGAAAGTCGTCGTCTGATGCCGGCGTTTTACCCCGACTGGATCCACAAGAGCTTGCCTCGGCGTTTGGGTCGTTAGTCAAGGATCTCAACGTGAGAGGGCAGAAGGGCGTCTACAAGCTGGATGTTGCCAACGCTCTGTGGGGCCAGAAGGGCTATGGATTTCGCAGGCAGTTTCTTGATTTCGTGGAGAAATACTACGGCGGCCGGCTCAACGAGGTCGATTTCGCCGGAGCTGCCGAAGAGGCACGCCAGACCATCAACGCCTGGGTGGAGAAGCAAACGAACGATAAGATCAAGGATCTCATCGCCAAGGGCGTTCTCGATTCGATGACGAGGCTGGTCCTGACCAACGCGATATACTTCAAAGGCGACTGGGCGAGCCAATTCGACAAGGACAGAACGCAAAATGCTCCGTTCACACTTTCCGACGGCCAGAAGATCGACGTACCCATGATGAACCAAACGAAGAAGTTTGGCTACATGGCCACGGACACGTTTCAAGCCCTTGAGCTACCCTATGCAAAGGGCGAGCTGTCGATGATCATTTTGCTTCCAAAGGAGATGGGCGGACTCGGGGCATTGGAAAAATCTCTCACGCTGAAAGACCTCTCACAGTGGCTGGGCGTGCTTGGCAAACGTGAGGTTGTCGTCTCTATTCCGAAGTTCAAACTGACAAGCAAGTTCAGTTTGGCTTCCGTGCTGAAGGCGATGGGAATGACGGACGCCTTCTCAAGAAGCGCGGACTTCTCGGGCATGGACGGCAAGCGAGACCTCTTCATCTCGGCGGTCATTCACAAGGCATATGTTGACGTTAATGAAGAGGGCACTGAGGCAGCCGCCGCCACGGCGGTCACGATGAAACTGACCTCTATTGGGCCGGGCGGCAGACCGCCGGTCTTCCGGGCCGACCATCCGTTCCTGTTCCTCATCCGCGACAACCAGTCCGGCAGCATCCTCTTCCTCGGCCGAGTTATGAATCCGCAAAAATGATCCGCATCGTCCGCGACAGGAAACCCTGCCATGTAAGATCAGGACGTGGGTGACGAAGTCTGCTCCTTCTGGAGTTTGGCCTTCGCGTCCTCGTACGCTTTCTTGAGCTTGTCCAGGGCGTCGTTGAACGCCTGTTGGGTCTCCTGCCACGCCTGGCTGCTCGCATCGGGCAACTTATCAAGTTGCCGTTTTACGGTTTGCAGCTTGGCTTGCAGGTCGGTCTTGGTCTGCTGCCATTGGTCCGACGTCTCGTCCTGCAATTTGGCCATCAGTTGATTGGTCTCGGATTCCACGCCGGCGTAGCTCTTTTTGGCCTGCTCGATGAACTTGTCCTTTTGGTCCGATAGATACTTGCCTGTAGCGTCGGCAGCCTGTTTCATCTTCTCTTCCGCGTTTGCAGCGGTGCCCTGACCCTGAGGGCCGGGTTGTTCCGATTTTTTGCAGCCGGCCAGCAGGACAGCCAGGGAAAAGCCGAGACAGACAAACAGCGTTATGGCGATCATTTTCTTCATCTTGTTCCCTTTCAATTCTGAATAAGTGCAGAGTCAGTTTGTGCGCATACGCCGTTCCTTTTTGTACAAGGAGACTTGCTTTCCTGAAATAGGGCAAATACCGCAACCCATTCAGGAAAAAACTCACGCCACGCTGTCGTGCAAAAGGGTCCGCTATTGGCGCTTGGATTTGGTGATGAGGATCAGGACGTCTTTGATTTCCTGGCCCGGTTGCGTGACCAGGCCGGTCGTCAGAGTATCCTCGTCCTGGTAAAGGATTTTTTGAACTCGTTTGCCTTGGCCTCTCGGATGGAAGTCGAGAAACGTCTTCCCCGGCATCACTGCGGGCAAAAGAAATGAACTATCCGAAGGAAACATCATGACGGTGGAGGCCTGATCGCCCTGACCTACCTCAGAGAAGATCGTAGATCCATCTCTAAAGTATGGCGGTGCATACTTATTGCCATATCGGAAATTCGAGG
>CAYZAH010000135.1:0-2323 GCA_964475805.1 uncultured Pirellulales bacterium
ACGTATTCCGCCAGCGGCTACAACAATAACGATATGTTCATCATCCCCGAGTGGAGCATGGTCGTCGTCCGCCTCGGTCTCGACCAAAATGACGTCCCGATCACGGACGTGACCTACAGTACGTTCCTGCAAAAAATCGGCGAAGCGATCACACAAGAAAAAGGCGGAGTCTGAACGTCAATTGAGAAGAGCTTCGGCGGCTTGCACGGCGGCCACCTGCTTCGGCATGGTGAAGAAGAACGTGTTTCCCTGGCCGGGCCTCGATTCGACCCAGACCCCGCCGCCGTTGATCTCGACGTTCTCCGGTGGAGTGGTCCCCTCGATGACGCCTATGGCACGATTTCGATGGGGACGGCCGGCAAGACGCCCATCGGAGTGCGCCTTCGCTGGGGAGCCGGTTTGCCTGCCTGCGGTTTCGCCACAGGTTCTCTGAACGCTTCGATGATGAGGTTATCCGCCAAGCCTTGTTGCGCCACGTCCTTGTCGGCTTTCAGTCGGAACGCCAGACCTTGAGGTACGACGGCTACGTCGTCCAGGCTCACGCCCTTCGGCGGCTCGCTAAGCTCCAGTTTCATCTGGCTGAAGTTCCGGTTTCTCGGCGTCCTAAGCAGTACCCTGGCTGAGCCGCCCGCCGGAATCCGGACGGGACTCTCGGAGGCCAGCTCGACGGGAAGCGCTCCCCACCTGACGTTCTGAACCGCGACCAGAAACTCCTGCGCCGGCACTAAATGGCGGTAGAGAAAAGCCTGCATGACGTCGTCAGCCGCAATGACCGGGTGACGGACGGTCTTTCCGCCGATTTGGGCGCGGCCTTCCAGCTTCAAAGAGACCGGCTGATCGGGCGCTTTGGAGGGCGCCGTCAAGGTCATGCGAACGTCATCGCACCCGGCGGGAATCCGCCCACCGCTGATCTTGAAGCCCAGCGAATCTGCGACCACTACGTCGATCGGTCCGGCGTAGCCGTCCTTGCGCAAGGCGTAGACGCGAATCGGGACGGTCGCACCGGATCGCACGTTGAGGTTGGATGGGACTACGCGAAGCGCGAAATCGCCTTCGGCCCGCGCGATGCGCAGCCGGTAGCCGTAAGCCTGGCCTCCGTGACGCTCCGAATCGGACAGGTGCACGTAGTACGTCCCATCCTTCGGCAGCTCGGCTAACAAATACGAGTCGGCGTGGTGCGTGAGCAATCCTACCGCATCCTTGTATAGGTAATTCTCGGTGAGGACGTAATCGTCGTTCCATTTGAGCACGTGATCCGATGCATCGGTCAACCGCAAGAGCGAGTCCAGCGGAGAATTCAGCCGGCGTGCGTCGACTTCCGCCACGATCTTGTCGCCGGCGTGAGCGTCAAACGCAAACACATCGACGTCGTTAGCTTCGGCGATCCGGCCGTTAATGATCTTCGGCAAGTCGATCCGCTGCGCATCGTTCACAGTATTGTTCGATTCCACTTCGTTGCACTCAGGCAATGTGTCCACGGCGTACGGAACGCAGTTGGAAACAAGGTTCCCATTGTCGTAGGCTGTCCGCCGGATAGAGTCGTCGCCGGGACGAGTGTCCAGCGCGAGTCGGTCTTCGGGCAAGTTCCAGCCGGCAATCGTCGCGACGGTCTCGACGCCCGCCTTCCCGCCTAATGGGAACATCCGCGTGATGAAGGGAAGCTCGCCGACCGCGATGCGATAGACGAAGTCCTCCCGTCCGCGATAGATCGAGTCGCGAATCTCAAGCTCGTATTCGCCACCTTCGGCAATCTGATAGAAGAGCACCGGGTCGGGGTCGAAGCGATAATCGTCCGCGTAGGCGACTTCATTTCCGTCGGCGTCGTAGAGCGCCAGCGTCGCCTGAAACCAGCCGGGCACGGCGTCGGCTAAGTACGGGATCAGACTGCGGGCATGCGCCTGTATTACTAACTTCTGTCCCTTGAGCGCCCGGAAGCGAAAGCGATCCACGTCCCCCGGCATGATCTGTCCGTTCAGCACTGCGGGCAGTGAGATCGGCTTGGCCTTCGGAAGGGCGGCGGCTTTGGGCAGGCCGGGCAGTTCGGGATACGCCTGCTTGTCGTTAGGCTCTAACTCGCGGACTTCCGGCAGCAGACCGACCTGGAAGACCACGGGATTGGTCAGACCCGTCCGCGTGCCGAGCCGCAGCTCGCGGTTGCCCGGCGCGGCGTCGGCGTCGATGGTGACTTCAATCAGCACCATCTCGGAGAGCTGCCGGTTCACTTGCAGCTTGGTCCGGGGAAAGAACAACATGCTCGTGATGTTTGCCAGCTCCCGGAGGCTCTTGTTGTCCAAATCCTCTAACAACGGATGCTCGGGAAGCG
>CAYZAH010000135.1:2423-8652 GCA_964475805.1 uncultured Pirellulales bacterium
TGGGCGCGTTCGGCGACAGTTCGGCGAGGCGCTTATCGCGGACCTCTTTGAGACGTTTCTGGAGCAAGTCGCGTTGCTCCTTCTGGATGTTTCGCAGCGGCCGGAAGTACTTGACGACCTTCGCGTGCACGCCCTCACCCGAGATGTAAACGTCGGTCGCGCCTCTGAGGAATTGCCCGCCGGCCGTGATCTGAACCACCGTCCCCCGCTGTCCGCCTGCCGGATAAAGATACCCAATCTGCGGCTGATTCGTACTTGCCTGACCAAACGCCGCACTACACAAAAGCAGAATCACGAGGGATAAGTCACGAGGGATGCATCGTCCATCATCCATCGACCCCGTCGTCTTCGTTTGGTGTCGTTTGTTCATCACAGTCACTCCTGAAAGGCAAGGGGCCGGATAGGTCAACCGCACGGGATTGCCCCTAAGCGTATTATACCGAAATCAGGCCGGTTTGCAAGCACTCGACACGGGCGGACCTTGCCGTAGTTCTCCGGGAAGGTACCGTTCACACCGACGTCGCGGGGGGTGCCTGAGAAGACGAACAAGAGACAACCGTCAACGCAGTGGAAGCAGGCTTTGAGCAAAATCGAACGTGCGCGAGTCCGTCGAAACTGCGGGTGCTTCCTGATCCCAGCTTCCGCACGGATGGCAATGAGAATACGCCTGACGTTCGAGTTCGAGCATCTTCTTTTTGAGCGGGATTCCGCCGGGGGCGGTGAAGCCGCCCATCTGGCCGTCGGTGCGGATGATTCGATGGCACGGGATAATGAGCGGAAGCGGGTTTGAGGCCATTACGCTTCCAGCGGCCCGGCCCGCGCCGGGACTGCCCGCTTTCTCGGCCAGCTCGGAATAAGTTGCTGTTTGGCCGATCTTTACGTCTTTGCAGGCCGCGAGAACCCTGCGGGAAAAGGGACTGAAACTCTCCAGGTCAAGCGGTACGTCGCTGAAATCGACGTAGGCGCCCTCGAAATACCCGGCTATCTGCTCTTGCAGCGTCTTGAAGAAATCCTCGTCGAGCTCCGCACCGGGCAGGCTCTCCAGCAGCCGGGCCCGAACGCCGGCCGGCTTCGGTCCGGGCAGGCACGTCCGGCGCAGAGCGGCTTGCGTGCCCGCCAGGCCAAAATAGCCCCACTTCGTCTCAAAGATCACATATTTTGAAGGATTTTGCATTTTTTTACCCCAATACAACCCCAAAATGTTATCTTACGAGCCAAACGCGTTGACGCAAAGGGAAAATTCTGTTAAATATCCTGGTTTTCGCTAAGATGGGCCGAAGTGCCTTGCGCAGCGTCAGTAGAATTTCTTTACTTTGTGTATATGTCTCTTGAAGAGTTAAGAAACAAAATAGATGAGATCGACCACCAGCTTGTCAGGCTGCTCAACGAGCGCGCCCGCGTCGTGGTGGAGATTGGCAAGCTCAAGACCAAAACCGACAAGCCGGTCTACGCGCCGGAGCGCGAGAAAGAAGTCTTTGCCAAGATCACCAAGGCCAACGAAGGCCCGCTGCCGAACCGATGCCTGGTGGCAATCTGGCGCGAGCTGATGAGCGGCTCGTTTGTGCTCGAACGGCCCCTGCGGATCGGCTATCTCGGCCCGGAAGGCAGCTTCAGCCATACCGCGGCGATGCTCAAGTTCGGCCAGAGCGTCGAGTACGAGCCGTTGGCGGATATCCGAAGCATCTTCGACGAGGTGAGCAAAGGGCATTGCGATCTCGGTCTGGCGCCGGTCGAGAACACTCTGGGCGGCGGAGTTATCGAAACGCTCGACGCCCTGCTCGATTCCGACGTGAAGGTTTGCGCCGAGGTCCTGATGGCGATTCATCACAATCTCCTGGGCAACTGCGTGCTCGAGGAAGTGGAAAAAGTCTATTCCAAGCCCGAGGTGTTCGCACAGTGCCGGAACTGGCTCAGCGCGACGTTCAAGGAAGCCAAGACCATCCCGGTCGCGTCCACGGCTAAGGCGGCACAAATCGCCGCCGAGGAGCCGAGATCCGCGGCCATCGGCTCCAGTATCGCCGCCGAGCTGTACGGGCTGAGGCTCATCTGCGAGAATATCGAGGACAACGCCAGCAACGTGACGAGGTTTCTGGTCATAAGCAAAGAGGACGCCAAGCCGAGCGGCGAGGACAAGACGGCCCTGGTATTCAACACGGCCGACAAGCCGGGCGCCCTCTCGGACGTTCTGGACGTCTTCAAACAGTATGGCATCAACATGACGAAAGTCGAATCCAGGCCCAGCCGGAAGAAGCAATGGGAGTATTGTTTCTTCGCCGATATCCTGGGCCACAGGACGGACGAACACATTCGTGAAGGACTGGAAGAATCACGCAAGCATTGCCTACAGCTCTCGATCTTAGGCAGCTTCCCGAGAGCCACGGAGCTATTATAGGAGACAGTCATGAGAAAACCGTTTGTGGCCGGTAACTGGAAGATGAACACGGACAGCCGGACCAGCGTAGACTTGGCCGAACGCATTGCCTCTGGATACATCGACTCGGCCGGGCACAGCGCGACTGTCGCGGTTTGTCCGCCTTTTGTTTACCTTCAGGCGGTGACCAAGGCGCTTGGTGCATCGAGTATCGCCGTCGGTGCCCAGGACATCTATTTCGAGGCGAACGGTGCTTTCACCGGCGAGATCAGTGCTTCCATGCTCAAAGACGTCGGCTGCATTTATTGCCTGTGCGGCCACTCCGAGCGTCGGCACGTCATCGGTGAGAAGGACGATTTGATTAACAAGAAAGTGACCGCCGCAATCGGTGGCGGACTGTTGCCGATATTATGCGTGGGCGAGCTGCTTTCCGAACGAGAGGCGTCGCAGACGAACGAGGTGGTCACGCGGCAGCTCAAAGAGGGGCTGTCGGGCTTGAGCGGCGAAAAGCTTTCCGCGGTGACAGTCGCGTACGAGCCGGTCTGGGCCATCGGAACGGGACTGACCGCGACGCCGGAACAGGCCCAGGAAGTGCATGCGTTTATACGAACGCTCCTCGGTCAAATGTACGACCAGGGGCTGGCTGAAGAAATCCGTATCCTCTACGGCGGCTCGGTCAAGCCGTCCAACGCGGCCGAACTGATGAGCTGCAAAGACGTCGACGGTGTGCTCGTCGGCGGAGCAAGCCTGAAGGCGGATGATTTTGTTGCGATTATCGAAGCCTCTATATAATCCTTGGTTTTTGGGGAATGAACATGATTAGCTTTCCGTTTCTGGCCGTTGGTTTCATCATGAACATCGTAGCCGTCCTGTTTGTTGTCTGCTGCGTCGTTTTAGTTCTGGTTGTTCTCATTCAAAAAGGCAGGGGCGGGGGTTTGAGTGCGGCGTTCGGCGGTGGAATGGCCAGTGGAATTCTGGGTTCCAAGACCGGGGACTTTCTAACCTGGGTGACGATCGTGCTGGTGAGTGTTTTTCTGCTCCTGGCCGTCGTGTTAGCCAAATTCTACGTCCCCGCGCCCGCCGGCAATTTCAACGTCGCGCCGCAGACTCAGCAGCAACAGCAACCGTCGGCGGCAAGCCCGAATCAACCTGCTTCGGCTGGCAGTGCCGAGGAGACGACGGGCGGCGGCGGTAGTGTTCCCGAGACGAACGCGCCTGGCAGTTGATCAAAGGGTTCCTTCCTCCCGGATCGAATGACTACTTGTACAGTCGAATCAGACTTGAAAGCGCAGCTCTATGATCAATAGCATGACCGGTTATGGCGAGGCACAGGGCGAATGCGACGGTATCAGCTACGCTGTGACGATCAAGACGGTCAACAACCGTTACCTGAAAACCGCGATGAAGTTACCCGAGCTGGCGGCGTTCCTCGAGGAGGATATCGAAAGGCTTTTGCGAAAGAGTCTTTGTCGCGGGACGGTGAATTACGTCCTCCGGCTCAAAGAGGCTCCCGCCGACGTGCTTTACGACATCGATGAGGCGGCTTTGCGCAGCGTCGCGGAGAAACTGGGCCGCGTCGGCTCTTCCGCCGGCATCAAAGGAACGATTGAGCTGGGCAACCTGCTAAGTCTTCCCGGTGTCATTCGACCCGCTTGCCCGGATGCCGAGCAAATGGAGCAAATGAAGGAGGTCATTCTGAGAATCACTCAGCAGGCAATCGACAAGCTCAAGCAGATGCGCGCCGTCGAAGGCGGGTTCCTGGAGGCCGACCTGAACAAACGATGCAAGGCGATAGAAGACGACCTCGAGCAGATCAACGCTCGAAGCCCCGTCGTTCTACAGAAGTACACCGAAAAGCTGAAAAAGAGAGTCAACGAGCTACTCGCACACGCTGAGCTGAAGCTGGATGAAGAAAGCCTTGTGAGAGAAATGGCGATCTTCGCCGACCGGTCGGATATCTCCGAGGAGGTGGCCCGGCTGGATTCCCACCTGCGGCAGTTCGCCCAGTGCTGCCGGGCCAACGATCAGGCCGGGCGCAGATTGGACTTCATCAGTCAGGAGATGTTGAGAGAGGCAAATACCATTGCCAGCAAGGCATCGGACACGGAGATCACAAAATTCGTCGTGGACATCAAATGCCAGGTGGATCGGATCAAGGAACAGGTCCAAAACGTAGAGTAGGAAAGGAGAAGAGTGTCAGAATTGTTGAGGAATTATTTGGGACTGTGATGACCGATACAAACAAGAAAGGTAAGCTGGTTATCGTGAGCGGCCCATCCGGGGTCGGAAAAAGCACAATCTGTAAAGAAGTCGTCAAGCGGCTGGGCAACGTCTACTTGAGCGTCTCAGTGACGACCCGCCCGAAGAGCGAGACGGAGGTGGACGGCAAGGATTATTGGTTCGTCTCGCAAGAGCAGTTTCAGGAGCGAATCAAAACGGGCACGCTGCTTGAATATGCCAAAGTCTTCGGTCAGTTCTACGGGACGCCGAAAGAAAAGGTCGTCGAAGCATTGGACGACGGCAAGATCGTCATTCTGGAGATCGACGTCCAGGGCGCCAGGCAGGTTAAGGCGGTCTTTTCGAATGCGATCATGATTTTCGTTTTGCCGCCGAGTGAAAAGACACTGGCCGAGCGTATGAACCGACGGGGCCGGGACGCTGCCGAGGCCGCCGAAGCGAGGCTCAACGGGGCAAGCGCTGAAATCGCCGCGGCATGGCAATACTATAATCACATGGTCATCAACGAGGACCTGGATCAGGCGGTCGAGGAATGCATACAGATTATTGCGGACCAGAAGGCTGTAGCTTGAAAGTCAAACGGATAAATCGGCCGGCGTGGCGGCTCGTAAGGGAAAGATACCGAATATGATAGACAAACTCAAAAGCCAGGAATTGATCAACAAAGTCGGCGGAAGGTTTAGATTGACGGCGCTGGTTCAGAAGCGGCTGGTCGAGATCATGCAGGGTAGCCGGCCCCTCATTAAGGACGTCGAGGACATGACGATGCTCGAGATTGTGATTGAGGAAATCCTCCAGGATAAGATCACACTGGACGACGGCGTCTCGGCGGACTCAGCGCAGAAGTAGGAGCGATGCATAGCACAAGCTCAACTGTCGATCCGGGCGGGCTTTTTCATTTCAGGACGCGAGATGTTTGACAATCGGCATATTCTGCTGGGCGTGAGCGGAGGCGTCGCGGCGTACAAGGCAGTGGACCTGGCCAGCAAGCTGGCATCCGCGGGTGCCGACGTGAGAACCGTGATGACCCGGGCCGCGCGCCGGTTTGTCAGGCCGAGGAGTTTCGAGGCGGTGACTCGATCGCCCGTCTTCACCACGATGTGGAACACGTCGGAGGAATCCAAAATCAGTCATATTGCGCTGGCCGACTGGGCACAGATCGTGGTCGTGGCACCCGCAACCGCCAACGTCATTGCCAAGGTCGCCCTGGGTATTTGCGACGACCTGCTGAGCACGACGTTATGCACCTGTTGGGCCACGCCGATGGTTTTCGCGCCGGCGATGAACACCCGCATGTGGGAAAACCCGGCCGTGCAAGCCAACGTCGAGACTCTAAAGAAACGAGGCGTCCAGTGGGTAGGCCCGGCTTCCGGCCGTCTGGCTTGTGGAACCGAGGGCGTAGGAAGAATGTCCGAACCCCAGGACATCATAGAAGCCCTTGAAAGAATCGCCCTAAACAATCAAGACCAAAGCAAGTAAAACAAAGAGTAGCTTTATTTAGCCCCCGGTTCCACCGGGGGTTCTTTTTCTGTGGCAGAATGCGGATCCTAATCACAGCAGGCGGAACGCGCGAGTACATCGACCCGGTCCGTTTCATTTCCAACGCCAGCAGCGGCAGGA
>CAYZAH010000136.1:0-8647 GCA_964475805.1 uncultured Pirellulales bacterium
GCGGAAGCGTTGCGCGGCTTGTCTCTGCTCTCGCTTGCCGACGGGGTCGGCGCCGGAATCACTTATGAGATAGTCGTTAGAGACCGTTACCATATCGAGAGCTACGCTGCCAAACAACACGCTTTTCAATTTGCTGCCTATTGATCGCTGTGCGCGCCGCGCAGAGATGATAACCACTCCGGCGAACCCACATCTGCCGTCGCGACCCTGGTTTGCGCGCGCTACTCCACTCCGACCCTCACACGATTGTTTGATTGTTCGCAAGAGTCGTGATACCCTGTAGGAAATGCGGCTCGGCGGTGTGAACCGGGCGCGAGCGCACGATCCTCGAGGAAAATCCGAGTGTGCCGCGTGAACTACAGCGAATACGGCAAGACGGGGGCTAAGGTCAGTTCCGTCGGCTTCGGCGGGATGCGATTCGATCCATCGAAGCCGAACGAGGAGAACGCCCAGCTTGTGCTCTACGCGCAGAGCAAGGGGATCAACTATTTCGATACGGCGCCGGGCTATTGCAGGGACCAGAGTGAAACCATCTTCGGCATCGCGATGAAACAGATGGCCGGCGAGCGCGACGGCTGCTACGTCTCGACCAAAGGCGGCGTGCCAACGGCCTCAAATGGAGCGGAGAAAGCCCGGGCCGCCGTCGAGAAATCTTTGAAGCGCTTGAACGTAGACCGGATCGATTTTTACCACGTCTGGTGCGTTCGGAGGATGGATCAGTACGAGCGAGCGATGAAGAGAGGCGGTCAGTATGAGGGGCTGATGCGGTGTAAAGAGGAAGGCTTGATCGGCCATATCGTCGTCTCTACTCACCTGCCCGGCGGGCAAGTCAAGCACATCATCGACAAAGGCGAGTTCGAAGGCGTCCTGCTCGGCGTCAACATTCTGAACTTCCCATACCGCTGGGAAGGCGTCCAGGCCGCACACGAGGCCGGCCTCGGTGTCGTCGCCATGAATCCGTTGTCCGGCGGGCTAATTCCTCAGCACGAAATGGAATTTGCTTTCCTCGGGGATGACCACGAAACACCGACGCAAGCCGCACTAAGATTCTGCATCAACTGCCCCCAGATAACAGTGACACTCGTGGGCTTTTCCGTCGAAGAGCACATTGACGCCGCGTGCAAAGTCGCGGAAACCGCCAGGCCCTTCACCGAGAGCGATATCAGCCGCATCCGCGTGCACGTTTCTGAGAACATGAACGCTTTGTGTACCGGTTGTGGTTATTGCCTGAAATCCTGCCCGCAAAATATCCCCATCGCAAGCTATATGCAGGCCTACAACGAGAAGCCTCTCTTCGGTCGAACCGATAAGGAAATGGTCGAGAGGATGAAATTCTACCACTGGAATCTTCTATCAGACCGCCTTGCTAACGCGGGTGACTGCACCGAATGTGCCGCCTGCGAAGAAGCCTGCACGCAACATCTGGATATAAGAGAAAGACTGAAAGAAATTGACGCCTGGGAAAGGGCCCTTCGCAGAAGACTGACCAGGCTTTCCGAGTTGATGAAAAAGGTCACGCGAAAGCTCAGGAACCTCGCAGGTATCTGACGGCGCCTTCAAGGCACCTATTTCTCTCCGGCGGCGTCATCTCACCTGGCTGGTTCGAGCGTGGTGCCTTCGGGATTGGCAACGATCTTCGATAGTACAAAGTCACCGTCTCTCAAAAGACCAACGCTGGGGGCGTATAGCTTGTACTCGCTGCCGGGCTCGACGCCGCTCGTTTCCTTCGTCTTGAGGCAGTTCTTGAACGTCCCGGCGGGTACCTCGACCGTCTCTGTGGTGCTGACAACCTCCGCACGGTCCATAGCCAGCCTGGGAGCCATTTCCTGGTAGTACCGATAGCCCACCTTCGGTTGGCCGGGCATCATCAGGCCGAACTTCGCGCCATTGACGCCGGCCAGCCAGCTTCCTCCGTGGCCGGTCACGTTGCCGTTCTTGTCGTACGTGTCCACGTCCTCACCGAAATAGTAGACGTCGCCCGTGGTTTTATCGATGGCGAAGTAGTTGCGAGAAACCTCGTCCAGTTTGCCGCCTTTGGTCTCACGCTCTTCGACGACGCGGGCCTTGACGCCATCAACCATCTTCGTCTCGTCCAGCACCGTAATCGTGAGGCTGTCCTTGCCATCGACAAGCACCAGCCTGAAGCCCGGCTGGAGGATCATATACGTGTTCGAGCCTCTGTCGGCCAGAGAGGCTCTTTCGACCTTGAAGGCGTCCTGGAACTTCTTGTCGGTCGCGCACCCGAAGAGCGATGCAGCAAAAACGGCAAGTGCCAATATTAACAGCGCTGGTGTGATCTTTCGCTTTGACATAACCCGCTTCCTTACCGATGAACTTAATCGCCATACAAGTCGAAACGTCCGACTTGACACTTGTCCAAAGACTGAAGCCCCGTGTCATAACAGCCGATACTATGCAACGGGCATCCTGACCATCTGCTCAATGATTGTACAGAACGACACGTGAGAGAACGATGAGAATATCGGGAATTTTGGCGAGAGTGAATAACTCCGTGAACTTCGATCTCCGATGACGTCTATACCTATTTAGCTGCTTTGTATGAAGATGTGCTTGAATTGATTCGGCAAACCCACTATTTTTGACCGTTTGGCCGGAATCGCAAGAGTGTTTATTGAGAGGTAACAGAAATAATGTCCGCTCAGTCGAAAACGAGTTGTATTGGAATCCTGACGTCCGGCGGTGATTGCCCGGGGCTAAATGCGGCCATTCGCGCAGTGACCAAGCCGGCGATCAACGAATATAAAATGACAGTCATCGGTATTCTGGATGGCTTTCGCGGTTTGGTTGAAAACCGCATGATACATATCGAAAACAAAACCGTCAGTGGAATCCTTACCAACGGTGGAACCATTCTCGGAACCAGTCGGGACAAGATCCACAAGATGCCGATGGGCGGCAAGGTCAGAGACATGACAGAGGTGGCTGTCGAGAACGTTCACAGGAACCACATTGACTGTCTGGTTTGTCTCGGCGGAGGCGGCACAATGAGAAATGCGCTGCGTTTGCACCAGGCGGGCGGCATCGATGTGATGACCCTTCCCAAGACTATCGACAACGATGTCGCGGGGACCGACACGACGTTCGGCCATGATACCGCCATGCAGATCGCCACAGACGCCATCGACCGCCTGCACAGCACGGCCACGAGCCATCACAGGCTGATTGTCTGCGAGATCATGGGCCATAAAACCGGCTGGCTTGCGCTCGGGGCCGGCATCGCAGGTGGAGCCGACGTCATTCTCATACCGGAACTGCCGTACGATCTTCAGGTCGTCAAAGATTATCTCCTCGAGCGTCGGCGTCGCGGTAGCCGCTTTTCAATCATGGCTCTGGCCGAGGGCGCCGTTTCCAAACAGGAGATCGAAGCGCAGCAGCAGACTCCGGACAAAGAAAAGATCAGCAAGAAGAAGACGGCCAAGAAAACGAATTCGTTCGCCGACAAGGAGGGACAAAACGATACTGAGACGTATCGCGTCGTCGAAGAGCCAATCGCCAGTCGCATCGCGCGGCGCATTCAGGAATCTACCGGCATTGAAGCGAGAGTAACATCACTCGGGCACGTCCAGCGGGGCGGCGTGCCGTCGGCCTTCGACCGATGGCTGTGCACCCGAATGGGTACGAAAGCTGCTCAGTTGCTCGCAGATGGTGTGTACAACGTGATGGTTGGGTACAGGTCGGGCAATTGTGAGCCTGTGCCTTTGGAAGACGTAGCCGGCAAGAGAAAATCGATCCCCGTCGATCATCCTCTGATAGCTACGGCAAGACTGGTCGGAACCTGCCTGGGGGATAGGTCACCCTTCGATTAAGACTCGGACGGGTCGAATCCGATACTGGTGCGGTCGGATGGCCCGCCCTGACACACTCCCAGCTTATGCCTCCTGGGAACGACACGAGGGGAATTGGCAGTCGAATCTGTTATAAAACTCCCTTATGTCGTGCATTAAATAAAAATTTGTGCCAAGTTTCTTCAAATATCGTATTATATTGAGCGAAAACACATAGAACTTACCCTTCTTGTGGTTCGATCCGGGATAATGAATGGGGTCCGTGCCACGTTTTGAGACAGGTGTTTGACATTGAACCAAAGAAAAAGAACAGGATTATATGAGCCCGGTACGGAGCACGACGGTTGCGGTATCGGCGCTGTCGTGAACATTTCCGGCAAGCGCGAGCATTCGATCATCGAATACGGCAAACAGGTTCTTCTGAATCTGCACCACCGCGGGGCCGCCGGGGCCGATGAAACCACCGGGGACGGGGCGGGGATTCTTTTTCAGATTCCGCATGAGTTCCTTCTTGCCGAAGCTGGAAACCTCGGATTCTCGTTGCCGGAGCGTTCTCTGTACGGCGTGGGGGTGGTTTTCGGGTCGAAAAATGCGGAAATCAGGGAGAAATGTGAAGAACTGCTCGAAGCGGCTGTCGGCTACTACGGCATGAAAGTGCTCGGCTGGCGGGACGTGCCCACGTTTCCGGATTGCCTTGGAAAGATCGCGCTGGCAGCTGAACCGGTTGTCCGGCAGGTTTTTGTTGATGGAGCCGGCTTCAAGGATGACGTGCTGGAGAGACGCTTGTACATGGCCCGAAGGAGGGCGGAGCGCCTTGTGGAGGAGAAATTCGGGCGAGAAGCTGATGATTTCTACATCACGTCGCTATCATCCAGGACGATCTGCTACAAGGGCATGTTCATGGCCTGGCAATTGTTCGAGTACTATCCCGAGCTGGTGGACGAGCGTGTGGTCTCGGCGCTGGCCATCGTGCATCAGCGTTACAGCACGAACACGTTCCCCAATTGGCAACTCGCACAGCCGTTCCGCTGCATCGCGCACAACGGCGAGATCAACACCCTCAGCGGCAACCGAAACTGGATGCGGGCACGCGAAACGGTCATGTCCAGCGAGGTTTTCGGCGACGACATTCGCGATCTGCTGCCAGTCCTGAACCCCGAGATGAGCGACTCGGCGTGTTTCGACAGCGCCCTCGAGCTTCTGGTTCGCGCGGGTCGAAGCATGCCTCATTCGATGATGATGATGATTCCCGAAGCGTTCGGCCCAAAGTACCATATCAGCACTGATAAGCGGGCCTTCTACGAATATCACTCGTCAATCATGGAGCCTTGGGACGGTCCGGCGGCAATGGTGTTCACCGATGGCCGGCTGATTGGCGGAACGCTCGACCGAAACGGCCTCAGGCCGTGCCGGTACTTAGTCACAACAGACAACCTGGCGGTCATTGCCAGTGAGGCGGGCGTGGTGGAGTTTCCACCTGAGAAGATTCGCAAAAAAGGACGCCTCAGGCCCGGCCACATGTTCCTCGTGGATATCGAACAGGGACGGGAGGTCTCGGACAACGAGGTCAAAGGCAAAATCGCCCGGCAAAAGCCCTATCGGCGGTGGCTGGACGAGAACCGGATCGAGCTGCGCGGATTGTTTGATGCGCCCAAGCTGGTCACCGGCGATCCGCAGACAATAACTCAGAGGATGCGAGCCTTCGGCTATACCCGCGAGGAGTTGAAGATGATCCTGACGCCGATGGCGGTTTATGGCCAGGAGCCGGTCGGGTCGATGGGCAACGACACGCCGTTGGCGGTATTGTCCGACAGGCCGAAGCTGCTTTTTGGCTACTTCAAGCAGCTTTTCGCCCAGGTCACGAATCCCGCGATCGACCCGCTTCGCGAGGGGCTGGTGATGAGCCTGATGGTCTTCACGGGCAAGAAACGGAATCTCCTGACGGAAACGCCCGAGCATTGCCGGCAACTCAAATCGCCGCACCCGATATTGACCAACGAGGATATCGAACGTTTGCGGTCCGTCACGCGCGAGGATTTCCGGGTGGCGACGCTTTCGGCCCGTTTCAATACTGATACGCCGGATCCGGGCGCGAGCCTTCGCCAGGCGCTGGATTCGCTGATCGCCGGCGCGGAGCGGGCCATCAAGGATGGAGCTTCTTTGATTGTCATCAGTGATCGCGGCATGAGCCGGACAGAGGCGCCGATTCCGTCGTTGTTAGCAACCGCGGCGGTACATCACGGATTGCTCAATCGCGGCCTGCGCGGCGAGGCGGGGCTTATCATCGAAAGCGGCGAGCCGCGAGAGGTGATGCACTTTTGCCTCTTGTGCGGCTACGGTGCCAATGCCATCAATCCCTATATGGCTTTCGAGTCGCTTGACGAGCTGCAACGGCAGGGTGAACTACCCGCGAAAATGGAGCCGATCCAGATTGCGGACAACTATATCGCCGCGATCAAGAAGGGCATTCTCAAGACGATGAGCAAGATGGGCATCTCGACGCTCCGTAGCTACGCGGGCGCCCAGTTGTTCGAGGCGATTGGATTGAACCACGCCCTGATCGATGAATATTTCACGGGCACAAGCTCGCGGATTGAAGGGATCGGCCTGGAGGAAGTCGCTCGCGAAGCGCTGGCACGCCATCAATCCGCGTTCGAGCAGCGTCCCGTCGGGGCGCTCGAGCTGGAGTTCGGGGGCGAATATCACTACAGGCGAACGGGCGAACGGCACCTGTGGAATCCCACGACGGTGGCACGATTGCAGCACGCGGTCAGGAACGAAGATGCCGACGCCTACGCGGATTACGCCAGGGCCGTGAACGACCAGTCACGAGAGCATTACACGCTGCGCGGCATGTTCGAGTTTGTTCCGGGCCAGCCGGTTCCCATCGAGGAGGTAGAGCCGGCGAGCGAGATCGTTAAGAGATTCTGCACCGGGGCGATGAGCCACGGCTCGATCAGCAAGGAAACCCACGAGTGCATGGCGATTGCGATGAACCGTCTCGGGGCAATGAGCAATACAGGCGAGGGGGGTGAAGATCCGGCGCGGTACGTGCCCGAACCGAACGGCGACTCGAAAAACTGTGCCATCAAGCAGGTCGCCAGCGCGCGATTCGGCGTGACCGCAAATTATCTCGCCCATGCCAAAGAATTGCAGATCAAGATCGCACAGGGCGCCAAGCCGGGCGAAGGCGGCCAGTTGCCCGGCCACAAGGTCACGGCGGAAATCGCCGCGATGCGGCACTCGACGCCTGGGGTGACACTCATCTCGCCGCCTCCTCATCATGACATCTACTCCATCGAGGACTTGGCTCAGCTTATCTACGATCTGAAATGCAGCAATCCAGGCGTTAAGGTCTCGGTCAAGCTCGTGGCCGAGGTGGGTGTGGGGACGATTGCTGCCGGCGTGGCCAAGGGCAACGCCGATGAGGTCCTCATCAGCGGCCACGACGGAGGCACGGGAGCCAGCCCGCTATCGTCGATAAAGCACACGGGCTGTCCCTGGGAGCTTGGCCTGGCGGAGACACAACAGGTCCTTGTGATGAATGGCTTGCGCGATCGGATCAGGGTCCAAACGGACGGCCAGATGAGAACGGGCAGGGACGTCGTGATCGCGGCGCTGCTCGGAGCCGAGCAGTTCGGTTTCGGCACGGCTGCCTTGGTGACACTCGGATGCACCCTCTTGCGCAAATGTCACGAGGGGGCGTGTGCCTTCGGAATCGCCACTCAGGACCCGCAGCTCAGGGCACGCTTCAAGGGCAAGCCGGAATATATTCAGCGATTCATGATGTTTGTGGCCGAAGAGGTCCGGCAGATCATGGCGCAGCTTGGCTTTCGGAAGGTCGAGGAGATGATCGGCAACGTGGAGAGGCTGAGCGCTCACAGGGCGGTCGAGCACTGGAAGGCGAAAGGGCTGGATTTCTCCGCTGTCTTCGAGCGACCAAACGCCTCCGACCGCAAGACCCTGCGCCTCAGCTCGCAACAGGCCGTAAAGATCGACGACCATATCGACTGGCAGATTCTACAGAAAGTGGAGGCTGCTCTTGAAAAGAAAGAAAAGGTAGTTATCGAAATGCCGATTCGCAATACGAACCGGGCTGTCGGGGCGATCCTGAGCAATCGTGTCGTGACCAAGCATGGTCCACAGGGATTACCAGACGGGACAATAGAAATAGTATTCCACGGTTCAGCGGGCCAGAGCTTCGGCGCCTTCCTGACGCCCGGCGTGACGCTCAAGCTCATCGGCGAGAGCAATGACTACCTGGGCAAAGGACTTTCCGGCGGCCGGATCGTGGTCAAGACGCCGGAGAACTCCCACTTCGCGGCCCACGAGAATATTATCGTTGGCAATACCTTGCTCTACGGGGCTACCGCCGGCGAGGTGTTCATTAACGGTATGGCGGGCGAGCGGTTCGCCGTGCGCAACAGCGGAGCCGTCGCCGTTGTCGAAGGTCTCGGCGATCACGGCTGCGAGTACATGACGGGCGGCACCGTTGTCGTGCTGGGCCAGACCGGCTGCAACTTCGGCGCAGGCATGAGCGGCGGCATCGCCTACGTGCTCGATGAAGCGCAGTTGTTCGACACGCTCTGCAATCTGGACATGGTGGAGCTGGAGAGCGTCTGGAAGAAAGAGGATACAGACGTGCTGCGCGACCTGATCGAGCGTCACTGGACCTGGACGCAAAGCCTGCAAGCCCGGCGGCTTCTGGATACCTGGCTGGACGCGGTGGGCAAGTTCGTCAAGGTCGTTCCGATTGATTATCGCAAGGCGCTGGAGCGGATGCGCGCCGCCGAGCAGCGCGACACCGAAACAACGCCTGCTACTGAAGAGGTTTTTGCATA
>CAYZAH010000137.1:0-8621 GCA_964475805.1 uncultured Pirellulales bacterium
GGGCTTTGTCTACGCTGTTGATATCAATGTCCGTTCCCCAATGATGACGCGACGTCCCGGGCATGGCTGAATATTTCAGGATGATTCTGGCTCTTTCGACGGGATCAGGAACTGTTTCGGCAAGATTCTCTCCACCAACTAAACGCTCTCCGGTCCATTTGCTCTGCCAGATGTTTTTCTGATCGTCGAAGTTGCGGGTCGCGGAAATGATGACGAGTGAGATTCCATCCGCTTTGGCGGCTTTGCGCATCTTTATGAAGGCATCGTAGACGTCCCCGAGCAGATACAAATGATTGCGGCGAGTATAGGGCGCTTTCACCCTCCGGAAATTTCGATCAGACGCCGGATCGAATTGCCCCAAAAGATGTTTCTTGTCTATCTCCAGAGTTTTCTCAAGGTTGTTTTCACGTCCTGGACGGCCGTCTTTCATTTCTTCGGTAACAGCAGCCTCGGTGCAAATCCATGAGATACATATACAAACCACGAGAACGACGAATATAGTTGGAAATCTCAAGTATTGTGTCATTAGGTAATAGATCATTAAGGGTCATATCGTTCACTCCAGATAGCATTATACACAGATCGGTCTTGTTTTCCACAACCTATTGAATTTATTGCATCGGCTCTCATTCAGACACTCGAGCATTGTACTATTTCGATACGCGAAGTGTTGCGGGAACACCGTTGGGAGGTGTTGGCAACAAATCTCGATCGAAGAAACAGCACCCGATGACGGGCCAAATTCCGGAGATCGTTGTCGGCTCCTTCTTGGCGATCTATTGCCCCTGACTTGATGGGGTCTGGGCACGGAAATTACGCTGGAGGATAGATAAAACCGTCGAATCCGATGACGATCTTTTTCGGGCAATTTGCACAAGATATGGTTGATTCTGAGGTATCCCGTGGGCGAAGCGGCAGACGCAATCCCATTTTCTTTCCGGCCGATGATGCACGAAGGTTTCGGCGCCTTCCTCGTAATGATTTGTCTCCCCGTAGAGCGTCCCCGACGAATCCGAAGGTAACCATTGTGGCGGAACCGGCAGAAGGTAAGTCAGAGGAGTTGTTAGTTTCGTCTCGGTGTTGCCCATACACAGGCAATACTCCTGCCATTCCAGTGGACGGTTTTGCATGGCTAACAGCTCAAAGCTGTGAAACGCTTCATGTCTGAGCACGTCGTCATTCGCGAAAGCATAAAGATAAATCGTCGCCGACGGGTCTGTTTCCACAACCTGACCGGCGAGAATCAGACTCAACGGAGAGAGCGGCTCATACTTAACCTCACCAATATTCTTTCGCATGTTAGGAGGCAGTTCCGCCAAAACGCGGTCGATTCTTCTCTGGCTCATACAGCCGGCACAAACAAGAAGGATGCTCAAAAAGGGCACAATTTTCATCACCGAACCTCACTGGTTCACTCTGTAACAGCCCGCGGTTCTCGACACCGCTGGCCGTCCACAGGTAATTTCCCAAACAAAACGCCATCAACGAGTTGTTATTGTATCTATATGTAGTGCCCAAGGAACTCATTTCTGCACGTTTTTTATGTTAAAAAGCAGCTTTTTTGGTCGGACTGGTTTTTTTCGGTAAAAAGTCCATGTTTTGAGGTAAAAAGACGTCTGCCGGGCCGTCCTACCCATAAACGATCGGTCGTAAAGAGACAAGACAATCAAAGCGCTTATGATTGAAGATAGATTACTCATCTGGAAATGCAAGCAAGGCAATCGCGCTGCATTCCGGCGGATCTATGAAAAGTACGAAGGCGATTTGCGAACGTTGGCCGCAAATCTGTTGGACGACAAGGCGGCCGCCGAAGACGTTGTGCACGACGTGTTCATCGCACTATTGCGAGTGATTGATACGTTCGAGCTTCGAAGCAGCCTGGCGGGCTATTTGAAAACCTGTGTTGCGAACCGCTCGCGGGACTATATGCGGGCCAAGAAGCCCAAAGTCGTCCCGGCCCACGATTCCGGGGACGTACTAAATGATGATGGGCCGGTTCATTTAGTCATGCAGAACGAGCTAATTCAGCGTTTGGGAGTGGCCATGAGCAGGCTACCCTACGAACAGAGGGAGGCTATCGTGCTCTATCTTCATGGGCAAATGAGATTCAAGACCATCGCCAAATTACAGAATGTCTCGATCAAGACGGCCCACACTCGCTATCGGACGGGATTGGATCAGCTCAAATCGATGTTGAATGGTGAGTTTCGAGAATGAAACCTGTGGAAAAAATCGAAAGACTGGTTAAGAAGAGGCGTTACAAAGCTCATGCCAAGACATACGACAAGGGTCTCGAAAACTTTCTGCAGGCGGTCGATGAACACTTAGAACAAAAAGCGGCCCGACCCGGGCCGGATATTTGGAGAAAAATCATGACAAGCAGAATAACGAAATTAGCCACCGCGGCGGTTATTCTCATCGGTGGTCTTACTGCAATCTACCTGTCGGGAGGCTCGGTGGACGTCGCAACTGTCTCGTTTGCACAAATATCGAAGAATATGAAACAAATGCCCTGGTTACACGCGATTGTAGAAGGAGGCGGCGACAGACTGGAGGTCTGGTATTGCTACGAGCGCAGAATCATGGCACAAAAACGAACCGACGGGAGGATTCGATACCAGGATGATTTGAAGCCGGTCGTTCAAGTCTACAGCCCGGATGCTAACACCGTTACCATTTCACACGGATCGGCGCTGGAATGGAGTGCGCTCGGTGGCTCGGCGTTGGATTTGCCTAAAATGGTCATAAAACTCTTCGAGGACGCAGGCGAGAAGGTGGCTCAGGAAACGGGTCAATACAAGGGAAAAGAAGCTAAGATTTTCAAGATGAGTGGATTTCTGGGCGGCATGAACATGAAAATCGAGATGGTCATTGACGCAAAGAAGAACGTGATCGTCTTCCTGAATCAGAAGGTTTTCGACAAAGACGGAAAACTCACGATGGAAGCCAACGGCTACTTCGACTATCCCGTCACGGGCCCGGAGAGTATCTATGATATGGGTGTCCCAAGGTCGGCAAAAAGCGTCAGCCCTGAGAAGGAAACGAGCGGGTATGAGGTCGTATTTCAGAAGGCGATCTCAAAAATAGACAGCCGGGAAAACTGGCCCGAGCCTCGCGAGCTTGCCATAGCGTACTGGAAGGCCAGAAACGCGAAAGACTTCAACGAAATGGAATTATACTGGCCGGGTTCGGCGACCTGGGACCGCCAGGCGATCCAAAACGAAGAACCTGTAGAGTACGTCTTCGGCGAGGTTCAAACGACGCAGGTCGAAGGTCGAGTCGTGGTGCCGTATGCTTCGAAAGGCTACTATGACGAGCACGGCAAATACAACCTGAAGATGAGGCTGAGCAATGAAAAAAGCACCAAAGGCCGTTACTACATCATCTCCGGGAACTGACGTGTTAGGTTTTCCTTCAATCTCCATACCTCTTTCTCCCTTTGAATATTGTTGGACTTCGTGGCTCTTCGCACCTTCGCAGTGAACGCAAAACCGCGTTCAAGAAGAATGGTGCGATGAACTGTCCTTGAAGCGAACGAATCTAAGGGTACAATTACGGCTGGAGCTGAAATGGTTTCCCGAATTTCCGTGGTTCCGTCAATGAAAGACATGATGAAAATGTAATAAGTGAGAGAGGCAATGAAAACGTTCATCTTGTTGTGTGTGACTCTGGTATCGAGCTTGGCTTTGGCTAAGGAAGAGGTCGTCTTTCAATGCGATTTCGACGGGAATATCGTTTCCGGCGGCAATGAAGGCACGCTTGTGGCGGGTTTCGAGGGGACCCGGTCGCTGTTTATTGAGCGGGCGGAGAAAGGTTCTGAAAGCCGGCGCTTTGAGATCAACGGAGACAAGTTCACGGACCGCTTTGCGACGCTGCGCGCCGTCGTCAAAGCGGAGGAGGTATCTGAGCCGCCGAATTCGTGGAACGGCATCAAGGTCATGCTTATTTTAGAGACCGCATCGGGAGCCAGGCAATATCCGCAGATACAAATGCCAGCGGGAACGTTCGACTGGAGGCAGATGTCTCAAACGGTGAGGATTCCGAAAGACGTCAAAAAGGCCTGGCTGGTGGTCGGCCTGGAGCAAGTCAGCGGCCGGGCCTGGTTCGACAATCTGCAGGTGGCCGTGGGCCGGCCGGAAAGGAAGGGGCGGCGCAGCGAAACACGGTTTACGGGCCATGATCTGCCCCGGTTAAGGGGCGTGATGTACGGGCCGCGGTTTCGCGAGGGGGATATCCGGGACCTTGCCTTGAAGTGGAACGTCAATCAGATTCGGTGGCAGTTGAACTGGACGCCGATGAAAAGAGCGGAAGAATGGGCCAGGGACTTGGATGGCTACGACCGGTGGCTGGATGGGGCTTTGGCGGAGTGCGATAAGGCGCTGGCGGCGTGCGAGAAGTACGGGATTAGGGTGCTTGTGGATTTGCATACGCCGCCGGGCGGGAGGGCCAATGGCGGCGTATGCCGGATGTTCCAGGACAAGCGCTACCAGGACAAGCTGATCGAGGCCTGGGACAGGATAGCGAGACGCTATAAAGGGCGTCAGGTCGTTTATGCTTACGATTTGCTTAATGAAGCGGTCGAAGGCGTGGTTGCGGATGGGCTTTTGAGCTGGAGGGACCTGGCGACAAAGGCGGCTGAGGCGATCCGTGCGGTGGACCCGGGCAAGCCGGTGGTGTTCGAGCCGAGTCCGTGGGGAGGCCCGGACGGCTTCGACGTGTTGGAGCCGCTGGATTTGGACCGGGTGATCTACAGTTTTCACATGTACCGGCCACACAGCTTTACACATCAGGGCGTGAGTAATAGCAAGGTAGGCATCGCGTATCCGGGCGAGATTGGCGGCGAGGTCTGGGACAAGGAGCGGCTCCGGGAGGCGATGCTCCCGGCTATCGAGTTTCAGAAAGAACTCAACGTGCAGATTTACGTGGGCGAGTTCAGCGTGATTCGCTGGGCGCCGGGCGACAGCGGGTACTATTATCTGCGGGACGTGATCGACCTGTTCGAGGAATATGGATGGGACTGGTCGTACCATGCGTTCCGGGAGTGGGACGGTTGGAGTGTCGAGCACGGCCCCGACCCGAATGACCACAGTCCGACGAAGACGCCGGGTAAGCGGATGGAGCTATTGCTGAGCTGGTTTGCGAAGAATCAGCGCCGGTAGGAACATTCCAAGAAGCATCGTGCGATACTGATGGTCAGAGGGGCTCGGATGCGACAAGATTGTTGGGGGCGATCAAAAGGGGAAAAAGTATGTTCGGGATGATCTTGGGATTCATCGTTGGCACTCCATTGCGGGCAGGTTGCCTTTGGATGGGGATGAAACTCTGCAAAATTTAGGGCACGTTCCCGGCAATGCTCCTCATCGCCGCCATCTCGTCGGCGGCGGCTCTTGTCCCCGTCGTCGGGTGGATTCTCAGTCTGGTCGTCATGTTCGTCCTGATCTGCAAGTGGACCGATGCCGACTTATGGCCTCATGCCGTCCTGATGGTCCTTGCAGCCGACCTCCTCGGCCTGCTTATCGGCATATATCTGAGCCACGTTCACTGGTAGTATCGCCTCTTGCTGAACGTCTATCTTGACAACGGATTGACTGACGTTTTCCACCGCCCCGACAACGGCTCTCGAATAGGCGTCCAAGTTGTTCTGGTCATTCTGCACAGCCGTCATCTCTGCGGGCAGCTCAGGCATCCAGCCGCTCAGCCAGCGCATTGAGGAGCTGACCGCCATCTCCCTGCCAGGCGCTTCCGTGCATGCAGGCGAGCGTAGTCGGCTTGGCGGCCACTAAGGGAGCCATTAGCGAGCGAACGTTCTTCGTGTGGGAGTAGTAGTCGAGATGCTGCCGGAGAGCCTCGCTCGGCTCCAGGATATCAGAAGAAGACAGGGGAACAAGATCGGTGCCGCCCTGGGTAAACAAGTCGCCACACAGGAGTGTCCGGGTCTTTTCTTCAAACAGGTATCCGCATTCCCAGGCGTGCGGAAGGTGGGGCGTGTCGAACCACCGAACACGATGAGTGCCAAGTGAGAGCGTTTCGCCGTCAGTGAGAGCGCGAGCCGGCTTGTCAAAGCAGTCGCCATTGACCATCGCATTTATCCGGCTGCACAACGGGATCGCGTCGGGAGCCAGACCCAACAACTCGTTCAACGAGCCACATTCGTCCGACTCGAAGTGCGAGAACGCTATGAACCGCAAGTCCTTGATATTCATAACGCTGGAAATCGCCTCCCGGACCAGCGGACTCATCCGTCTTGGCCCCGTGTGAAAGAGCATCGACTGATCATCCTTGACCAAATATTGGTTGAATGAAAACCCTCCCGGGATTTCGCTAACAGGGGTGTTGATTCGGTAAATTCCCTCGGCAATTTCATCCACGCGAGTCCCAGCCTGTGTGTTCGTTACGCCCATAATCTGTCCTCTTTCTCTTATGTCTTCCAGAATATTTGAATTTGGAGGGGGACGGTCCCCACTCCCTAATTCCATTCCCGTTCAGCAAGCGCTTCGATCCATCCGCCGCCGTTCAATCTGGGACCGTCACGCCGCTAATGGGTCAAGACTGGACCCGCTCAAAGGTCCCGCCGTGAAGGAGCTCGCGCACCCGGAGGAGAAAATCCGTTGGGAAGCCAGGTTCGATCTCGCTGGCTTGATCCAGGCGTTCGACGTGCTCTCGTTCGAGCGTCCATTCGAGACACTTCAAGTTATCTTCGAGCTGCGAAAGCGTGCGTGCGCCGAGAATCGGGATCGCGGACCTGGAGCGAACCCAATTGAGCGCGACCTGCGCGGGCGTTTTCGCCGTTTCCTTTGCGACGTTCACCACCTCATCAGCGATAGCCAAATTGCGTTGCGACAGCTTCTGAAACGACGGTGCTTTGTCCAAACGCTTTTGCTGTTTTGAATCTTTGGCGTATTTACCGGTCAGCAATCCACTGGCCAATGGAGACCAGGCGGTGACACTGAGGCCGAGAGCGTTGGCCATCGGTATCAGCTCGCGTTCAACGGTGCGTTCGATGAGGTTGTATTCGATTTGCAGCCCGACGAACGCGGACCAGCCGCGCAGCTCAGCAAGCGTGTTGGCGCGGGCGATCCACCAGGCGGGCGCATCCGAAATGCCGACGTATAGTACCTTACCGGCGCGAACGAGGTCGTCGAGACCGCGCATCACTTCCTCGACCGGAGTCAGCTCATCCCATGCGTGGACCCAATAGAGATCGACGTACTCCGTCCCGAGCCGTTTCAGACTGGCGTTCAAGGCCTCGACCATGTGCTTGCGATGATTGCCACCCGCGTTCGGATCGCCCGGGTTCTTGCAGAAAGAATATTTCGTGGCGATGACGAAGCGTTCACGATCGGATTTGACAAATTCGCCGACCATCTTCTCACTTGTACCGTTGGTGTAAAGGTCGGCGGTGTCAATGAAATTGCCATCAATCTCCGCAAAAGCCTCGAACATCTTGCGGCTTTCGTCTTTGTTCGCACCCCAGCCCAACTCTTCTCCGAAGGTCATCGTGCCGAGGCAAAGTTCCGAGACCCGCAGGCCGGATTTTCCAAGAAGTCTGTAATCCATGACCGTTATCTCCTTTCGTTAACCTTCGTATACCTGCTTTGAGGTTTCAATATCGATCCCTTTCATTTGAATCAAGGCGTAAGCAGAACTTTGCCGTTAGTCATGTGATGCTTATACTTTGCCAGGCCGCGCGCAAAATCCTCCAGCGGCAGGCGGGCCTGGACCGCGGTACTTAAATCGGTGGAAAGCAATTTCTGGATACGGCCCGCGATGCGACGCTGGCTAAGCATGTTCTTCGTACGCAGCCACGGGCTGAGCCAGAAACCTTCAACCCGCTTTCGTTCAAAAATCAGTAAGGTCGGATCGACCTGTGAGGGCTTTAGTGACAGCGCACCGTAAACAAGGAGGCGGCTTCCATGGGGTTGGGCGCGAAGGATGCGCCCGGACATCTCGCCCGCGACGGCGTCAAATCCAATGCCGGCGCCGAGCGAGTGACACAAATCTCGAAGCGTCGAGTCAAATTCCGGGGCGTTTTCATTCAGTACGTGCTCGGCCCCCATGCCGCGCAGGAGCTCTTCCTGCTCGGTCCGGCGGACGATGTTAATCGTCGTGATGGAAAGCCTCTGTGCCAGCTTTACGATCATACGCCCCAGCGCCCCGGCGGCGGCCGATTGCACGACCGCGCGATGGCCGCTCTTGCGTGCCTGCTCTAACAGGCCCCAGGCGGTCATCGGATTTATCAACAAGCTCGCTCCCTGCTCCATGCTCACTTCTTTGTTTAGCGGAATACAACGATTTGCATTGGTTGCGAGATATTGGGCCCAGGTTCCCCCGTTGATGTTGGGTTCCGCAGCCGCACAGGCGACGCGCCGGCCCATCAAGAATCGCGGCATCAGGCCGCTGCCGGCCGCGACGACCGTTCCGCTTCCTTCAAAACCTGGAATCGTGGGCAATGCTTTCTTGAAGCCGTAAAATCCTTTGACAAACGCCAGGTCCGATGGATTCACCGGCGAGGCTGCGATTTTGACCAATACCTGTCCCGGCCCCGGATGCGGCACCGGCACCTCGTCGACCGTGATACTGTCCGGCCCGCCCTCGTAGTCCCGCAGCAGCACGGCCCGCAT
>CAYZAH010000138.1:0-8613 GCA_964475805.1 uncultured Pirellulales bacterium
AGCGATCGTCTGCTCGTACGTATAGTCCGCAGGCAGCCGGTCCAGCTTCTTGAGTTGTTCATATCGTTCCTTCACCTCCTGGGTCACGTCAACTGGGGGGATAGTCAAGGCGGCTCTCGCGGTGAAAAACTCGTTGTTGGCTTCGGTCCGCTCGGACTCCGACGGCTTGACAAAAGCCGGCGTATAGATCGCGATCACGTAGATGATTCCCGAAAACACGCACAGCAGGACGGCGTCCAGGACGAGTACGCCGAGCAGCTTGCCTAAGAGAAGCTGCCAGCGGCGAATCGGCTTGGTCAGGACGGTGTAAACCTGCTTTTGGTCGATATCACTTGTCACTGCATAGATGGAGACGATGACGGTCAGAAAACACAGCAGGAAGCTGGTCAGCGAAAGGCCATAGCTCACGAAGGTTTGCAGCCTGCCCTTGAGCGTCTCGTCTCCCGTGGCCGTCATGCCCAGGACGGGAAGCAAGACGAGCAGCAGGAGCATGAAGACCAAGGCGATCTTCATCCGCACAGCTTGCTTGATCGTGTTTGTGGCGACAGCCCAGATCCTACGCATCGCCCGAATCTCCTTCCCGCGACGTGTCGGTTTTCCGTTCGTTCGACTCAGTGGATCGTGTGCGGCCCGTAAGCTCGTCCAGAATGCTCTCCCTGACTTGCTCTTGCTCGGGGGCACGGGGTTCGACGCGCTCGGTTTGAGCTTCCTCTTCTTTTTCGGCAGCGGGCGCAGGTTGAGGCGGCTCCGTCGGCTGGGTCAGCCGGGTCAATAGCTCATCGTCGCGTTGGGGCTCGGAATCGGCGGCGGGAGCCGTAACCTTCTCCGTCGCTGGAGGCTCTTGTGGGACTTGTTCGGACGTGGGCGCCGAAACAAGTTTGTCCAGAATACTTTCGGTCGATTCCTTTTGGGTGAGAAAATCGCCGATTTTCGTTGTGCTGACGGCCCCGCTCGTCGGCTGAGCCTGTTGCTGGGCGGCTGCGACCGTCCGAATGAAGAACGATTCCAGCTTGTCCATCGGAGAGGTCACCACGCACTCGGCGCTCTCGGCGTGAACGAGTTCTTCGATCTTCTCGATGGTCGCGTCACTCAGGGCGTCGGTGGTGATCTGCCGCTTGTTGGTCTGCTGCAAGAGATCTCTGACCTGCCCCTGGGTCTGGATCTTCCCGCCGTAGAGAATGGCGATTCTGTCACACACGTCTTCGACGTCAGCCAGCAAGTGGCTGCTCAGCAGAATGGTCTTGCCTCGCTCGGCGAGCTTCAGGATCAGGTCTTTGATCTGCCGGGTCCCGATGGGATCGAGCCCGGTGGTCGGCTCGTCAAGGATGAGCAGATCGGGATCGTTTATCAGCGCCTGGGCCAGGCCGATCCTTCGCGCCATACCTTTCGAGAACGTACCGACGGGCCGACTGGCCACGGCTTTGAGCCCCACCATGTCGAGCAGCGCCTCGATGCGTATTTTTCGCAGCTTGGCGGGCAGGCCGAAGATTCTACCGTAAAAGTCCAGTGTCTCGCGGGCGTTCAGATATTGATAGAGATAGGACTCCTCGGGCATGAATCCGATTCGAGCGTTGATCTTGGGGTCGGTTCCTTCTCCGCCAAGGACGAGCGCCTTGCCTTTCGTGGGGTGGAGCAAGCCGAGCAGCATTTTCAAGGTCGTGCTTTTGCCGGAACCGTTCGGCCCCAAAAGCCCGAAGACTTCATTCTGACGGATTTGAAGATTGAGGTTATCGACAGCGAAGACCTTGGACCGACCCCACCAGTCGGAGAATATCTTAGTCAGGGATATAGTCTCAACGGCGTATTCCATAGTTGCGTTTCTCGTCCGCCTCCCTTCCTCTTTCTATAGTTATACGTGAATATCGTGGTCGAGTTCCTCTCCATAGCGGACGAGTCGCGCGCTGTTGAAGACAACAATCAGCGAACCGGCGAAGTGCAGAGCCGCAGCGTAGATCGCAGGCAGCCAAGCCGCGGCGCCAGCCGCGATGCCCAGCACGATGAACATGATCCCGAAGCCGAGGTTCTGATAGATGACTTTTCCGGTTTTGCGAGACAGTCGCACGAGGAACGGCAGCCGCGTGAGGTCGTTGCTCAGCAGAGCGATCGACGCCGAGTTGATGGCTACGTCACTACCGGCCGCTCCCATCGCGATGCCCAAGTCCCCCGCCGCCAAGGCCGGGGCGTCGTTGATGCCGTCACCGACGACCACCACCGTGTGGCCTTCCTTTTTGATCCGCTCGACAATGGCTAATTTATCCTGGGGCAGGCAATGCGCCTTGAAATCCGTGCAAGCTAATTCCGCTGCGACCCGGCCGGCCACCTCGCTGCGGTCGCCGGTCAGCATCGTGACTCTTTTGACGCCGATATCCAACAATTCTTTGACGGCGTGCTGAGCTTCAGGGCGGGTCTTGTCTTGCAGGCCGATCCAGCCGACACACTTGGAGTTCTTCGCCACGTAAAGCGTGCTGAAGCCCTGCTCTTCGTGAAGGGCGGGATCGGAGATGCAGCTCATGTCCACGTTGTTCTCTTTGAGGAAGGTGTCCCTTCCGACCAGGACTTTTGCTGAATCGACCGTGGCTGTGACGCCTTTGCCGGGCGTCTCCTGGAAGTGGTCCGTACCGGGCAGGGAAAGGCCCGCTTCTTTGGCGACTTCGTGCAAGGCCCTCGCCGCCGGATGCTTGCTCATCTGCTCGGCGGAGGCGGCTGTCGCGAGCAGTTCCGCCGGCTCGACGCCTTCGGCGGGCGTGAGCTTGGTGACGTACAGCCGGCCCGTAGTGACCGTTCCCGTTTTGTCGAAGACCATCGCCGTGATCTTGCCGGCGACTTCGAGGTCGGCGACGTTCTTAATCAGAATACCGAGACGGGCAGATGCGGAGATCGCCGCCACCATCGCCGTCGGCGTTGCCAAAATAAGGGCACAGGGACACGAGACCACGAGAATCGTGATCGCCCTGTTCATATCACGGGTGAAGAACAGGACGATCCCGGCGATCATCAGGATCGTCGGCGTGTACCATTTCACGTAGCGGTCGATGATCCGCATGATCGGAATCTTCGTTTGCTCGGCCTGGATGATCAGCGACTGGACCTTGCCGAGTGTGGTATCCTGGCCCGCCTTGGTCACCGTAATATCCAGCACGCCTGTGAGGTTATTCGTCCCCGCGAACACCTGCATCCCCGGCACTTTGTCGACGGGCAAGGACTCGCCTGTAATCGTAGCTTCGTTGACGGAGCTGAGACCCTTGACTACTTCGCCGTCGGCGGGGATATTGTCACCCGGACGGACGCGGAGTGTGTCGCCGGGCTTGAGATTGCTGACTTTGACTTCTCTTTCGCCGCCGGCGGCATCGAGCAAGTTGGCTTTCGTCGGCGTGAGCTTGATGAGCGACTCGATGGATGCGCGGGCGCCGAGGGCGGTCCGCGTTTCAATCAGCTCGCTCAAGAGCATGAAGAAAGCGACGATTCCAGCCGTCGCATATTCCTCCATCGCGAAAGCCGCAAGGATGGCCAGTGCGACCAGCTCGTCCATGTGAGCCTCGCGGCGGACAAGACTCGTGATCGCATGCAAGACAATGGGCACGCCCAACAATACGGTGGCGGCCATCGCCAGAAGCTCAGTATTGAAGTGATCCGCGCCATAGATGAACCGGGCGATTCCGCTATTAATCAGCAAGACGCCGCCGGCCAGGGTCCCCAACAGGGCGATGCTGACGCGAATCTGCTTGCCGTAGGTATGTTCGACGGCGAGGTTATCCTTAAAATGAAGATGGTCGTGAGCGTGAGCCATAGTATCGTCTCTTATCCCTCAAACACGTTAAAGAACACGTTATGGTTGCTTTTTCTGCTGCTCGGTCCCTTTCGGCTTGAGCGACGCGTCTCTGTTCAACAGCACGCGAAGCTGCGTTCCCTTGGCATCCTTAGCCGTTTGAACAATGAATTTCTCGTCCGCGTTATCGAGGACGTTCTCGATAGCATCGAGGTAAATTCGCTGAAGAACAAGATCCGGATGCAGCTTGTACTCCGGCAACAGGCTTTCGAGATACTTTGCGTTGGCCCGGGCGTCTTCCACAACCTTTGTCCTGTATTGTTGCGCGTCGCCGAGCTTTTCCTTGGCCTTGCCGGCTAATTGAGACCATAAGTATTCGAGTTTTTCTTTATCAACGGTCTTGTCATGCAAGGCGGCGAACAGCTCATTGGCCACGGGGCCGGCAGCTTCATTCAGCGTCGTCTCGGCATACGTTTGAGCCTCCGTGATTGCCTTCTCGCTGTTCTGGCTGGCCAATGTGCTGGCCTCGAAGGCGGCTTTGACCTGCCTGGGAGGCTGGCTTCGCGTCAGTTGGACCGATACGACCCTGATACCGCTCTCCATCCTGTCGAGCTTGTCCTGCATTAGCTTCTTGACGTAGCCCGGGATTCTGTCCTCGCTGGAGATCGCCTCATCGATCGTGAAGTTGACCATTGAGGTCACGACGGCGCCTTCGAAGGCGTCTTTCAGAAGCGGTTGGATGCTGTTGGTAATTACGTCGAAGTAGACGTCGCCGGGCCCGACCTTTTTAACGTAGACATTTCGGAAGAATAATTCAGGATCACTGATCTGGTATGTAAGCTGCCAGCGAGTATGGACCAGGTTATAGTCACTCCCCTCGGAGCCTACCAACGTTTGCTCTTGCTTCTCGCCGCGGGTGATACAGTAACCGTCCCTGAGCGGGTCCAACGGCGTGCCCGGGGGAACCGGACGCTCCTGTCCCGAGAATTCGTCTTCGGGTCTCTGCGTGTACCAGAAGGTATTGATCGCCATGTGGACAGTGGTTTCCACTGGAATCTTGATGATTTCGTCGATCGGATAGGGGAAGATCCAATGCGCGCCGGGGCCCAGAAGTCTATTTTCGCCTATGCCACGAATCGCGCCAAAACGCAACACGAGCGCTTGTTCGTTCGAGCCGACCGTCTCGAAGCCGGATGCCAAAAAGCCGATGATCAGCACAATCATAATCACTTTTAGGATAATGAAGCTGATTCGCAGCGCCTCGGAGAGGCTCTTTCCGGCGGCGTCGAGATCTTCGCCGCCACGCCCTTCCGGTTCCGAGTAAGGCACGTATTTGTTGTCTTCTTTATCGTGATCGTGTTCTGTCATAATGGTCTTCAACGATTAGGAATCATTTGTCCGGTTCGTTCGGTTCGGTGCTGGGGGGCTTCGGCATTCCTTTCAGAAGGTTAAAGGGCGCCGAGTCCGTCGGTATGACCAGCGTCGTTCTGTTCCCCAGACTCTTCTGGAGCGATTCGATGTCCCGCAAAAGCATGGCCAGGTCGGCGTTCTTTTCGAGATCCTTGTAGTGTTTCGCGGCTTCGGCGTCACCTACGCCCCGGATTCTCTTGGCCCGGGCCTCCGCGGCGGCGACGAGCTCGGCACTCTTCGAATTCGCCTCCGTCGTGATTTTAATGGCTTCGCCTTTTCCCGCCGACGTGATTTCCTGTGCCCGGCGGTCTCTCTCGGCCTTCATGCGAGCGAAGACCGCTTTGCTGACGTCCTTGCTGACCTTGAGCTGCCGGATGCCGACGGTTTTGATCTCAACTCCGAATTTCGCGTCGGTAACCGCCTTTTGAAGGTCCGCGAGCATTTCGTTCTGAATTTGCTCGAAGTGTATTTTCGATGGATCGCTGTTCACGAACTCCGAAAAGTGGTGGCGTCCGATGGCGTTGTTCTGAACGTTGCGTACCCGGCTTCGCAACAATTCATTCTCCGCTTTGTTCACGGTTTTGATCGCATTGAAGAATTCCAGCGGTTCAGCGATTTTCCAGACCACGTAGGTACTCACAATGATCGGCTCGCCGCCCGCCGTGCGCGTCTCTTCACTCTCGGTCTCGAACACTCTCGTGCGAGAATCGAACTTATGCACCTGCTGGATAGGAAACGGCCACTTGAAGTACAGACCGGGCTTGGTAATCTGGTCTTCGGCCGTCGCCTTGCCGAAAGTCGTGACCAGGCAAGACTCCGTCTCTCTGACCTGGAAGGAAACCAGGTAGAGACCCAGGGCAATCACAATGAGTGCGACGAAAAGAGCGATGGCTAAGTTTTTCATGGTTGATTATTCTCCTTGACGACGCCCATTTCATACAAGTCGGGCGATAGCTTATCCTGGAGGTCCACAACGGTAACCTGCGAGTCGTCCTTATCGGCAACGACCACGTACTTTCGGATTTTGGCGAGGGCTTCTTCGAGCATTCTCAGCTTCTGCTCGTGGGTATAGATTCTCGGAGCGGCCAGGAAAGCCTTGAGCTGGCCGGCAAACTGAAGCTCCGTCGCCTCGGCGAGCGTAACCTTGTCGTAGGCGTGGGTCTGCGCTTCTCGTAGCGTTTTGAAGATATCGCCTTTGGCCTGTTCAAAGGCGGCGTCCAGTTGCTTGCCCATCGCGTCGATCTCCGCGGGTGACCCGGATTCTTCGGCTTTCTGATACTTCGATGCAAGATCGTACAACTGCTCAGCTCGCTGTGCGGAGCCGACGAGCGTTCCAAGAATCGTGCTGCGGTCCGCGTAGGCATTCAGAATCGACGACTGTTTTTCCTGAACAGCGGCAATAACCTTCTCATAGTCCGCCGCCACTTCGACCGGAGGGTGGATGCCCTGCAAGCCGACGAACACAATCTCGACGCCAAGGTTGGCCTTGTTAGCATCCGCCTGAATCCTTTCAGCGAGTGTTCGGCCCGCCTCGGCCCGGCCGATTCCCAGCAGGCTGTGCTCGGTGGCGGTGTCCTTCTCGACCTCTATTTTGGCGCTGGCCGCGTACTTCGTCAGCTCGCGATAGGCAATGGATTCGAGCAGTTTCTCGGGATCCTGATGGTCATAAACAAAGGAGTACAAATCCTTGATGCGGTACTGGACGGGAACGGCTGCGATGACGATGCTGACCGGTACGGTTCCAGCCCCCGTCTCCGTCTGGCCCGGCTCGCTGGCGACGAGCAACTGATATTCTGCTTTATAATGACTCTCACCCCACAGCAAGGGCCTGTGCACGACCTGCCCGTTGGGATCGACTTCGGGAACGAATCCGATGTTGATCTGCGAGATGCGCTGCGTCGGATACTTGTAGGCAATGTCGATCGGCCAGGGCCACTTGAACGTCAATCCCGGCGTGATCAGCCTGACGTTGTTGGCGTCATCCAGCGGGTTGCCGAAATGCTCGATAATTGCCTCCTCACCCGGCTGGACAACGACGATGCAACTGAGCAGGTACAGTGTGATGCCGGCAAACAGCACCAAGGGCACAATCGCCTGTTCGAGCAGTTTGTAGAACCACGTTTGCGAGACCTGAAAGCCGAACTGATAGTCCATAGCATCCGCGACGCTTCGCAGGATGCCGCCCGGCTCGTTGATAATTCCCAGCAAACGGCTGTCGAAAGCGCTTCGGCTATACCGGCCCTTGAGCCTCGGTCGATAGATATCCAGGACGAGATTCAGGGCCGTTTCCACGCCGAGCACAACGAGCAGGACGGGAACGACGATCGCCATGACGTTGACCGGCCAGAGCCTCTTGAACAGGTACGTGCCCGCCAGGGCCACCGCCAGCAGAAAACACAGGACCGCCCCACCTAACATGGAGCTTCCGCCGGCTCGCAGCGGCTTCCACGACGGCTCGCTCGACATGCCTGTCGCGTAGCGCGAGATCAGAAAGCTGACAAAAGCGATCGCCGTCATGCAGATACTGCAAAGCAACGGCTGTTTCAACTCATTTTCAATCGCGCCTCGGGTCGTGCTGAGCAAATAGATTCCAATCGCGATCTGATACGCGGCGATGGCGCCCGCAAAGACCGGAACGAACCATCTCTCGAAGACCTGAAGTCGACGCTGGGCGGCGTCGAACAAAGTCGCTCGCTCGTTTCCAGCTTGGAAGATCGTGGACGTCTCTCTGTCTTTGATGAGTTGGCCGGCGTCGAGCTTCTCTTGCTCAGCCAGTGCACGCTGGTAGAATTGCAGGCACAGGGCGAGCCAGATCAGGGCAACGGCGAGATTCATCCAGCCAATGGCTGAGATCGCAGCGAAGCCGCTCCATCGACCCAAGAAAAAGGAAATGCCGAAGAAGACTACGCTGAGAATAAGGGAGACCAGAGCAACGTGTACAGGGCGTTTGGCCGATACTGTCATGTTCTATCCCAAGTCGTGTAATTTGAACAAAAATTATAGAAACAGAGTACTTGCTCTTGTATTCGTGTTAGAACTTGCCACAGGTTATAAGTTGCGTAATATAACAACAATCGTTATTTTGTACAGAGTTCTTAAGAAAAATCCGGGTCTCTCCGTCCCGGAAAGTCACCTTGGTGGTCGCGTGAAATCATGAATCGATTGTTTACAATAGCAAAAAACACTTTTATCGAAACCCTGAGACAACCCATCTACGCTATCATTATCTTTGCAGCGGTCTGCTTGTTCTTCACCAGCCCGTCTATAGCCATGTATACCATGGACGACGACAACAAGCTTCTACGCGAGATAGGCTTGTCTACGCTATTTTTGACGAGTTTGTTCATCGCGATATTCTCATCTTCCGGGGCCGTCGCCGAGGAGGTGAGAAACAAGACGATCATGACCGTTCTGACCAAGCCGATCCAACGTCCTAT
>CAYZAH010000139.1:0-8578 GCA_964475805.1 uncultured Pirellulales bacterium
AGAATATCTGGAAGCGCTACCTGATTCATGCCTGTGCCTTCAACCTCTCCCTGGTTATGCGACAGCTGTACCGCGCGGGTACGCCGAGGGGCCTGGAGGCCCTGATAAGGCTCTTCTTGCGCCATCTATTCGGTCTTCTTTGCTCCGTCAGACCGTGGCTGCCATTTTCATCGGCCGAATCGGTCTTGTCGGCGCGAAACGGTGTAAATCTTCAGTTCGTTCATTGATACCAAGAATTCTAGATTCGATCGCACTTTTTCAACGGGCTGTTAGGGGGGGCAAGATGCGAGAAAGAGTGTCAACCCCCGGCGGTCATGTCCATCTGGTACTAGGCCATGGGATAGAGCGATCCGTGCCAGTGGTTCTTCGTGCAGATGACGGCGATCTGTCTCTGGGTCGACCCGAACCTCTTCATGTGCCACTTGGCGCCCATGGCGTAAGCATCCATGAAGATGCTGCGACCCTCGCCGGCTTTGCGTCCTGCTCTCCCGTGTCCATGCCGAGATCTTCGTTCAACTTCATGATCAGGTCGATCCCGGGCTGGATGTTCTCCACATCCATGCAGGACGTGTAGGCCCTGAGGGCCACCGCCTTGTTTCCATGGGTGATCCTTGAGGTGGCCCCCGCAGCAAGGGCCACATCGTGCACCCCGACCCGTATGCCGTTCACCGGCAGGTGCAGTGCAGTACAACCCCGGCACACGCATTCTCCACATTCACCGCCGGGATCACCCCCGATCCCCATCGAGCGCAGGGCAACCTGCCCCCGGATGGAGTGCTGGTTCGTGTACATACCCCGGAAAGTGTTCAAGAAATAGGCGACCTGAAGGTCCTCCCTCGCAAGGTCTGCATCCGCCGGCGCTAGGCCGACGACCTCGTGGGCCGTGTACCGGACCGTCCTGCTCGGGTACTTGGCGGATCAGCTGCGGCCCCACAATGTATACATACTCCCTTTGCCCTTTGTCCTTTCCCCTTCTTACGCCTCTGTCCCCAGTTCGCCTCGAGGACGAGTACGACAATGAGGACGAGAATTGGTTGTAGGGCCTGACCCCTGACCCCCGATCCCTGACCCCTTATTTCTGTCTCATCATGCTGCGCAGGCTCATGTCCTTCCGCTCGAGCCACAGCGCCGGGTAAGAGGGCGTAAAGCCCCACGTACAGTGCTCATCGATGAAGTCACAGTTGTTATTGTGAATCATGTTGAAGTAGCCCATGGGCGCCACCTCTCCCCACTCCACGTCGAACATGCGGTAGTACCTTCCCTTCTGGTCGTACATCTCCTCCAGATGGGCCAGCAGGGTCTCCTTGTCGAAATAGAAGACCCGTTTGCTGTAAATGTAGTTCTTGTCCAGCTCCTTCATCTCGATCACCCACATGGGCCGCCTCTCGAACTTGAGCCCCTTCCACTTCCAGCCGTCCTTGCTGTCCAGGTAGTCGGAGCAGTCGAGGGTGTAGGCCGGCACCAGAAACTCCCGCTCTGCAATCACATTTATTTCGTAAGGGTAACGGTCAGGACGGATCGGCTGGGCGAACATGGCGGAGTCGTCGAAGCAGATGTCCTGCCCCAGGGCTTGGTCCTGGCGGTCCGTGCTCGAGAGCTTGCGGATACGCCGGAGGAAGTTCACGTAAGCGAGAAAATTCGGGTCTCTTTTCGGGTCGGCATAGCGCACCTGGTGGTAAACGTTCCCGAAGAGATCCCGGGGGGAGAAGAGCGTGTAGATGATGACGAGATTCTCTCCCTGGCCCCGGGCACGGTCGTCGAACCACCCGAAGGGCGGATACATGACGCGCCCCTCCAGGGTCACCCAGAAAAAGTGGGCCGTGCCCTCGTGATCGATCTTGCCGCTCCGGTTCACGCCGATGGAGAGATCGTAGTTCGCCGCGCTCTCGGGTTCGCTCGTTCTCTGGATCCAGTTGTACAGGATCTGCCAGGCCTTCTTGTCCCCCGAGGGCCTGGGAAAGGGGTATCCGGCCACATAGGTCTCGTACTTGATGTATCCCTGCTCGTCCAGCTCGGTCTTCCCCATGTTCTCGAGCGTGGCCTTGCCGACCGGCTCGCCATGCCAGAGTTGCTGGGTCGGGATCACCTCGAACTCGGTGAAGTACCCGATGTGGTGCGGCATCCCCTCCCCACCCGGCGCATTGAACCGATCGTAGTGATAGGGAATCATCAGCTCCTTGAAAGGGTACTTCTCTTTGTCCGCCAGTGTGTACTTTCCGGGCTTGATCTCCGGGGCGATCTTTCCGACCAGGTCCTTGGCCCGCAGGCCCACCGCCTTCTCCCAGGTGACCCGGCTCGCCTCCGGGTCAAAGGTGACCATTTTCCACACATCGTCCGGGATAAAAATCTTGTAGAACTGCGAGTCGGTGTAGAACGGCGCAGGATCGTCGATGATCCCCTTGACGTCCGTGATCTGCTTGATCGCGGCATGGTAATTCTCGATTCCCCAGGCCGCGGAGGCCGCAGACACTGCGAAGAGCAACGCGATCAGGGGGCAGGTGAGTTTCCTCATGGTTTCCTCCTTGATGTTTCTGCCGTGTCGATGACAATAGGGTTGGAGGGATCCGGTGACGGATCAACCCCAGCTGTATTTGACCTTGAAGGTGATGTTGTCACTCCTCCTGAAGAGCCACAATGGAGCCCTTGATCATCAGGCTGAGCCGCAGCCCGTACTCGAACTCGTCGCTGTCCCAACTGTGGTACCGGCTGATCTGATTCGGGTCCGGGTGGCCTACGTGCAGGGTGGGCGTCCCGATTCCGAGTTCGGCACACAGGGGTTGGCGATCTCGGCCGCAGCCGACGAGACGCCCCCGTAGGAGTTGCCCGTCTCCAGCCTCTGGTTCTCGATGAACTCCGAGTTCGGGTTGAAGATGAACTGCAGCCCCGTCTCTTCCGCAAGGCCGAGGTCGAGCTGCGGCCTCCACTCCGCCCGGACCAGCCAGATCGGGATGATCGTGCTCTCGAACTCCACGTCCGAGAAGCCCCGGCGGTCGTCGGTCGGCTTCATCTGGTCCATGATCCGAAAGAAGTCCTTCTCGCCGCAGGAGACGATCTGCTTGCCGACTCGGAACAGAAACGTCCCGTCCCGGGCGTCCAAGCCACGTGGCACTCCTTAAAGCCGCCAGTCCCGGTCGTTCTGGTACATATGGCCTCGAGACTGGCTGAAGGGCTTTTTGTTCCATGTCTGGTTATCGTGCTTGATGTCGTAGATCAGGTGCATACTCAGCGTGCCGGAAATGTGAGAGACGGGATTATTAAAGGGAATGTTATCTGCTGCCTGAACCTCCCCCTTGGCTCGTATGATTACACCACGGATGATTTCCGCAAAGCGTAAATAATTCCCCGCCCCTTTGAGCAAGCAGTGAATTCACCACTGTCATCCGATTATTCTAATGCCCTTTCCATAGAATATAGATTTGACTGTTTCCATTTGTTCAGCATCATAAAACTTTCTCATTTCTGATTCAGGCCCTGGCATTGAATCCAGCCCAAGCTGGCCGCACTTGTCGATCCAGATCGGATTGTTACCCAACAGCGAGGCTTTGCTGATACCGTATTCAGTGTAAAAGCCTATCAGGTCCCGGATCCGGTCCCCCGTATCGGTGACACCCGGGATGAGGGGTGTTCGGGGTAGGAGGTCCACCTGCCCTGCAGCAGCCAGTCCGCTTAGATGACGAAAGTTCTTCAATATCATTTGATTCCGAACTCCACACCGTCTACTGTGTTCATCCGGATCGATGATCTTGATATCCATGTAGATCATGTCCAGCCAGGGGAGCATCAATTCTTCGAACCGCTCCATTTCGAACCAGCCGCAGGTTTCGAGGAGCGTATGTATGCCCTCTCCTTTTAACCGCCGCAGAAGCTCGGAAGAAAACTCCATGAACAGGGTCGGTTCCCCCCCGGAAAGGGTCACGCCGCCCCCGGAGGTCTCGAAGAAGGACTTGTATGGGATGATTTCTTGTACGATCTCATCAACGGTCATCTCCTTTCCGACCGGCCGCAGGGCCCGGGAGGGACACACGTCCGTACACTTGAAACACCCGGTGCAGAGGCCCCGGTCGACGAAATATGTATTATCAAGGGAAATTGCCTTTTCAGGGCACACCTCGATGCAGGAACCGCATCCGATGCATTTCTCTTTGAAATATATGAGCTCAGGGCCGGCCTTCTGGCTTTCCGGGTTCTGGCACCAGTCGCACCTGAGGGGACATCCCTTGATGAAAACCACGGAACGGATACCCGGTCCGTCATCCAGGCTGTTCCCCTTGATATCTATGATCAGCGGCTGTTTCATTCTTAAATACCGAACTCGCTCCTTCGAATAATCTCAAGCTGCAGGTCACGCTGTAGCTGTACGAAATAGCCGCAGTACCCGGAGATACGCACCAGGAGGTCGGAATAGTGCTCCGGGTTTGCCATGGCATCCTTCAGGGTGTCGGTATCCACCACGTTGAACTGTACCTGCATCCCCCCTTTTTCGAAGTACGTCTGCACGTAATCGGTCATCCTGTTGACCGTCTGTTCGTGAGTGTCCTTTGCCGACGGTACGATACGGACGTTGAAGGCGATGTTGTTGTCCACGGTTCTTGGATTCAGCTGTGCCACGTCCAGGAGGTTGTCCAGCATGTTCGTGGATGCGCTCGGATGGGGGGTCAGACCAGGGGTGAAGGGTTGACCCTTGAGCCTTCCGGAGGGAGACGCGCTCGATACCCGCCCGTAAGTGGAGTGGTTGTTCATAGTCCACCACCCGGTGGCGTAGTGGCCTCCGCGGTAGTTTTTATGGCTCTTGTAGATATCGCTCACCAGCTGGGTGACGCGCTGGGCCATGGCCACGGCCGCATCGTTGCGGGAACCGAACCGGGGAACCCGGTGCTTGGTCAATGCGTGGAGCTTTTCATATCCTTCAAAATTGTTGTCAATCGCGTCCTTTAATTCCGTAAACGTAACAGACTTGTCGTCGAAAACCAGCTTCTTAATAGCCATCAGGGAGTCCACCACGTCGGCCATGCCGATGACTGAAACACCGGTGGAATTATACTTGGCTCCCCCCCTGGTTATGTTTCTTCCTTTCTTGATGCACCCCTCGATCGATGCCGACATAAGCGGCGTCGGGAGGTGCCGCTGGTGGACCTCGCCGAGCTGGTTGTTGCCGGTGACCGACTGCTCGAACAAAAATTCGCACTGTTTCCGGAAAGCAGTCCAGAACTCCTCAAAGGTCATGAAATCCCCGTTTTGGATTCGGCCGGTCTCCTCGCCGAGTTGCCAGTTCACCAGGGGGTGATACCCGTTGTTGAGGGCCATTTCAAACGGAGCCATCAGGTTCACCTCCAGGCTTGAGGTAGCGCTGCAGTGCTTGCCAGGAATCGACGGTTCCACGCACCCGGTGGGGGTCCACTCCCTGATGTCTTCGATCTCCCAGTCTTCGTTGGCTCCCAGGGCCTTGAACATGGCGTCATCGCTGTGGATGCAAGGGGTGGCGCCGGTGACGTAGTTCACCTCGCAGACCCGGTTGAGGAAGGCCCTGCTGTTGACGCCAGATTTATACCGGGCATGCATGTTCGGGTCCTGGAGGCCGAGCATTTCGGTCACCTTAAGTATTATGTAGGACATGTCGTTCACAGCATCCTCACCCTTCCGGGTGACTCCGCCGACGACGATGGTCGTGTTCGGGGGGGATCCGGAATTCTGCCAGGTGCCAATCTCCGGCGCGGAGATTAGGTGGCTGCAAAGCCTCATGTAGAGACATCCGATGACCTCAATAACATGCTTTATGTACTCTTTTCTCTCTTCCCTATTTGACAGCTTTGAAATATCTTCATCAAAATAGGGCTGCAGTATCTGGTCTAGTCGCCCCAGCGAAGGGCCGTCGTCCATGCTCTCCAGGCCGAGGCAGATGTGCATGATCCACAGGGCCTGGACAGCCTCATAGAGGTTCCTCGCCGGATTCTCTGGCACGCGGTCCAGGGCCTCTGCCATTCTTTCAAGTTCAGCCTTGCGGACCGGGTTCTCTTCAGTCCCGGCCTCTCTCTGGGCTTGGCTCGCCAGGTTCCGTGTATAGGTCCTTGCAGCGTCCATTCCAATCTTCATAGCCTCCAGGGTGTTTCTCTTTTCCAGGTCAGCGTCAGGGTCACCTGCCAGTTCCGCGTCGATCTCCGCTTCCAGCCCCTTCAGACCCTTGGTGATGAATTCCCGATACCCCGGAGAAATCTCGTTCTGAGAAACTGTCTTCCAGTAGAAAACGGAGAAATACCTGTCCTGGATCTTGGCACCCAGAGGATAGTCAAACTCGTTCTTCCAGAGCTGAAACAGGTTTCGGTCAGCCCAAAAGGGAAAGACATGGCGGTGCAGGGTCTGGATGGTCTCCTCGGTAACGGTATAGGGCTCTAATTCCCGGGCGTGGCACGTACGCAGCTCACTCCAGAGGTAATGCCCAACCGAGTAGGGATGGGTGACGGTGCCGGAAACCGCGTTCGGGGTATAAGTACCGGCCAGGAGATCATTCCTTCGGATAAGGGCCTGGCGCTTTTTCATGACATAATGAAAGGACCTCGCCTTACGCAGATTCGGCTCCCATGGTTCGCCGTTCTTTTGAACCTCGTACCCGTGCTCAATGAAGAAATCAGTAAGGAGCTTGCCGTATTCCGCGGTCAGCTCGGTCGTGGTGTTGAAATATTCATCACGGAAGGCTTTAAGCCGAGGGAAGTCATCCAGTCCATATTCGGACAGGTAGGGATCATCGAGCGACCTGACGCCGGGGTCGATCTTTTCTCCCCCCATCAGCTCTCCGCGCCGCTTCTTCCGCTCGCTCCTCCCCGCTGTCGATACATCTTTTGCCATGAGGCAGGCGGATTTACAGTTCGCCTTGATTGACTCCTTGTAAGCCTTTATTTCATCGTTCAGGAGGATTACGTTAAGGAGATAGAACCAGTAGTATCCCAAAGTCATGTTGCCGTCTATCCACATCTTGCCGGCCAGGATCATGGCGTTCGCCTCATTCTTGGTCGCGTCAAGGAACCGGCTCACGACATTAGCGGTCTGAAAGTAAAACACGGCGTCAGCGTCAGCGGGGATCTTTTCCTTAACGGTAATGGTGCCGTCCCTAATGAGTAAGGCGACCTCGACACGGCCGTCGGCCGATTTCATACCGATGTCAGCATTTATCCATCCCTGGGTCCCCATCATCTCCCTCTGGAGAACGGGACTGAAATTGTATTTCGCTGCCACGAAATCGAGGAATCCCTTCAGTAGTATCTGCTCTTGATCCAGTATCTTGCCGGCAAGAAACCGGCAAATACTCGATGCCATTCTAGGAATTCCGGACAGACGCTCCAGGGCTGACATCTTTCTTCCACTAAATCCAACCTCGGTTGCGATTCTACTCATGATCCGTTCCTCAATAGAGATAAGAATATTTCTCCAATCTCGTAAAAGGATATACCATCTAGTTCATGTCTTGATAGGACGAATAGAGACAGATGATTGAAGAAATCGTGCCAGGGGGTGTGAGGCTTACCTTTTTCTGAACTCAGACGGGCTCATGCCTGTCCATTTCTTAAAGGTCTGCCTAAAGGTCGTGGATTCGGAAAAGCCTACAAGTTCGGAAATCTGTTCGATGGTGAGAGTCGTCTTTTTAAGATACTCCATGGAAAGTTCGGTACGGACCTCATCCAGGAGGGCCTGGTATGAGGTATCCCGTTCCTGGAGCCGACGAAACAGAGTCCTGGGGCTGATATTGAGTCTCTTCGCCACCCGGTCTGCCTTTGGGAAGTGGCTGGCAGATTCGATGATTATTTTACGGATAGAATCGACAAGTTCGTCCCGTGCCTCAAGGTTCTGTATGAGGCTCTGGCAGAATTTTTCGCAGATCTCTTTCAGGCTCGCTTGTCCGGTAATGGTAGGCATGTCAAGGAAATCTTTTGAAAGAACCATTGCATTCTTGTCAGCACTGAAACGTACCGGGGCATTGAATAATTCGCTATAAAGGTGAGAATAGTGCGGAGGAGGATAAGACAATAATACCTCCACAATATCGAGGCTTCTCTCGAAGAGGACACGGGCTGCCTCGTATACGGTGGAAATGAGCTCTTCAACAGCGTAAATCATTAGACGAGGGTCTTCGTGATGAAAGGCGGGTATAATCTCCCAGATGAAATTTGCCTCATCAACTTCATAGCTGGAATGCACCAGTGGCCCGTTGAGTTCCCAGTACTTCAAGGCTGTATTGATGGCATCACGGGCGTTTGAACTGCACAGTATGGCGTAACCCCATACGCCCTGCTCCTGGAGACTATACCACTGGCCTATTTTCAGACCCAGAGCTGGTTCTTCGGTTTTCTTCAGGGCGTTAACAATCAGTTGGAGATAGTCATCCATGGTAATGGCGGCTTTCTCGTCATACAACCATGCTGAATCGAGACCGGTCCCATCGAATAAATCCCCAGGCTCCAGTCCAAAAATATTCAGGTGCCTAATTAACCATTTTGCGCCGAAGGCGGGTATTATTGTCTTCATTACAGTGGATATCGATAGGAATTTTCTTTCGGTTAGGAACAGAGTACGACAGAAGAGACTTGTG
>CAYZAH010000140.1:0-1348 GCA_964475805.1 uncultured Pirellulales bacterium
CGCCCGTTGATTGCGCTGGCGGGAGGCTTGCGGGCGGCTGGGCACGGCGTCAAAATCGCGGTTACCAGTGTTGATAATAGGGATTACAGCCGGCTTTGCGACGCCCTGGACGTGCAATACATTCGGGTCCCCGAGCAGGTCGACTTCGACCGCGATGAGCTTGTCAGGAAAGTCAAGGGCAAGAGGAATATCGACTTTCTCAAGTTCATCATGGAAGAGATGTACTACCCATACCAGGACCAGATGTACCAAGCCGCTGAGGCTCTCTGCCGGGACAGCGACGTGATGGTCAGCCACTTCCTGGCCCACCCGATGAAGGCGGCGGCTCTCAAGACGGGCACGCCTTTGGTCACGGTGATCCTGTTTCCGGGCTTTGTGCCCACGGCGTTTGCGCCGCCAACGGGTCTACCAAACCTCGGCCCGATGCTCAATCGACTCGCGTGGAAACTCGCCCGGACGGTCATTGACCTGACTTTGAAAAAAGACATCCAACAATTTTGGACGGGCAAGGGATTGCCGCCCTTCCGTCATATCCTCCCGGACGCCTGGCAAAGCGAGAGGCTGAATTTGCTCGGGATCAGTTCGGTCTTGTGCCCGGAGCAGCCGGACTGGGGAGCGCGATTCCGGGTCTGCGGCTTCTTCGCCATCCCTGATGAAGCTGAGCCATGGACGATGCCCGCTCAATTGAGAGACTTTCTCGACGAAAGCGAGCCGCCCGTGTACATGACACTCGGGACCGCCCAATCGCTGGAGCCGGACAGGAACATGCGATTGCTCATCGCGGCGGCTCAGAAATCCGGATGCCGAGCACTGGTCCAGACAAGCTCCGAGAACTACCCTGCAAATACTCTGGACGAAACCCAGCGCATCTACTTCATCGACAGAACGCCCCACCACCAGATATTTCCCCGCTGCGCCGCCGTCGTGCATCACGGTGGGAGCGGCACGACCCATTCGGCGGCCCGGTCCGGCTGCCTCTCGATTGTCGTGCCCTTCACGGACGAGCAACGCTTCTGGGGTGCGACGTTAAACCGTCTTGGGATCGCATGCAACCCGATTTGGTACAAACGCGCGACTGCTGAGAAATTGGCTGAACGAATCCGGTCCGTGTTAGAGTCGACGCAAGCCTGCCAACAAGCTATGCTTATCGGAGAGAGAATTCGACAAGAGGACGGTGTCGCTCAAGCCGTAAAGCTCATTGAAGAAATGTTGGCAAGATGACAACTGTATCAGGCCGCACAGTTCATTAGACAAATGAGAAAGGTAAAGACATGAGACAATTAGTTCCAAGCATTCTTGTCGTTTCATTCGCGTCTTTCGGGTACGCGCAAGTTATAGACAACACATC
>CAYZAH010000140.1:1448-8563 GCA_964475805.1 uncultured Pirellulales bacterium
CTATCGCGCGGACTGGAAATCTGGCTCGAAACGGATTACGGCAACCCTGCCTATGAAGGAGGCGGCGGACGGACTCTTGCGGGAGGCTTCCCAACATCTGAGAAGGCACTTGCCGCCTGGGACACGTGGGTTACGGCGATGGCCACGCGGTACAAAGGCAAGGTCCGCGACTGGGCCATGTGGAACGAGCCCGACATTAACAAAAAGCATACGCCCGCGGACATTGCCGATTTCAACATCCGTACGGCCGAGATCATCAAACGCATTATCCCCGACGCGCGAATTGCAGCGTTATCGCTGGCAACGCTTAGTCCGGACTTCATGGATAAATGCCTGAAACGATTTGCCGAGACAAACAAGCTGGACTTGTTCCACTGGGTTGTCTATCACGGCTACACGAGGAATCCCGACACCGCTTACGGCAACGTCGAGAAGATCAAGGAAGTCGTAAAGAAATATTCGCCTCGGCTCAGATTGTGGCAGGGTGAAAACGGTACGCAATCCGAATGGTGCCAGTCAGGCGCAATGAGCAAGTATCCCTGGACCGAACTGACCCAGGCAAAATGGGACAGCCGACGCATGCTTGGCGATATCGGGCACGACGTGGACTCGACGGTTTTCACCGCCGCGGACCTCGATTACAGGACAACGTCTTTTCACAACGGGCTCGTCCGGTACGGGCTTATTAAGACAACAGGCGCTGCAGAAGGATTCAGGGTGCTCAAGGTCAAGATGGCCTATTACGCCGTCCAGAACGTCGTGTCAGTTTTTAATGACGCCATCGAACTTATTCCTGACTATCCATGTAAGGTAACGTGCACGAAACCAATCGCCGTCTTCGGACACGAAGTCAGAAAGACCGGGCAGCAGATCGTTGTGTTCTGGGACAAGTCAGAAGTACCGGGCAATTCTAATGCTACCGTACCGGCCACATTCGAGATCAAGGCCGGCAAATTCAAGAACCCCGTGTGGGTTGACGTCATCACCGGCAACGTCTATGAGATCCCGGCTGGGAAAGTAAGCATGGAAGGTGAGACAACCATCTTCAAAGAAATACCGGTTTACGATGCGCCTGCGTTTATTACTGGCAAAGACGCCATCACGTATGAAGAGTCCCCCGCTCTCATTTACGAGCGCTCAAAACATAAATAGTAAACACACAGCGACCCAAGTTCTTCAGGCCGTCTGTAGTTGCTCACGGGCGTGCAGGACGGCGGCGGCGTCTCGGAGCGCGAGCTGCTTGATCAGGCCGGACGGGACCCGCGTCATCCCCATGCTGAAGATCTTCTCCTCCACCATCGCGGCGACCACCCGTGCGGCCTGCCGGTCGAGGCCGTGTGCGGCGACCAAGTCCTCGGCGATGCGCGATTTGTCCCAGCGGCGCCGATCACCGGTCTGTTCGGTCTCGACGAAGAACTCGGCGTCGTTCAAGTCGTCGATGTCAACGGGGATGACCTCCGTGCGCCCACGCTTGAGCTTACGGTCGAAATGATGCTCGCTGAGCGCGGCGGCGGCGGCTTCATAACCAGTGGACGCCAAAACCACTTCAATCATGGACAAGATCTCACTGCTGTCCACCCGACGGCGAGTTTGCTGATGGTAAAGAAAAAACGTTACGACCTCCGCGAACTGCTCAGCCACGTCGATGTCCGGCTCACCGGCCGCACCGAGAGCGTTGTTGATCGAACCGACGACCTTCGTGTGCAGGTACTCCTCGACACTGCCGTCCGCCTTTACCACTCTAAGCTGTGCTTGCATGAACGTCCTTCGCCTCCTTGCGAAATCATCATACGTCGTCACCTCACGGCCCATCTCGGCGCTTCCTGCGCCGGCGAGGCCGGCTATTCATCGAAAAGCGTCAACTGAGCAGCCGGCTCGGTTTCGGTAATCGCTTCGCTGACCTCCCTGATCAGCTCGCCCGCGTCTCTGAAATCGCGATAGACGCTGGCAAAGCGAATGTACGCCACCTTGTCGATCCGGCGTAGCTGCTTCATCACACTCTCACCGACAAACGCGGACGAAACCTCCTTGTCGAAATTCCGAAAGATCGTTTCCTCGGCCTTCTCGGCGATCCGCAGAATCTGCTCGGCCGAAACGGGCCGTTTGTAACACGCCTTCTCCAGGCCGCCGATGATCTTGTTCCGGTCGTAAGGAACGCGAGAATTATCCTTCTTCACAACGTAGAGTTTGAAGCTCTCACCGATCTTCTCGTACGTCGTAAAGCGCTTCTTGCAGACGAGACATTGCCGGCGACGCCGGATCACTCTACCGCCGTCGCTTGAGCGAGAATCAACTACTTTGTCGCGATCTTCCTTACAGAACGGACATCTCATCTTGTATCTCGCATCCCGTAATGCGCGCCGTGTTCGAGATACGTCTCCAAGCCGGGGCTCCAATCGCTTTCACCATCCCATTTCGCCCGGTTCAAATCAGCCTCCTTCATGAGGCGCCCATCCGCTCTGCACGGACAGACTTTTTGAAGCCCTCAACTCTACATATAGTGCACTGCTTGAATTGTAGCTACCTTATCTGGCGTGTCAATAAAAAAAGCCTCTGCGTGGAGAACGCAGAGGCCAACTCGGAAAGAAACTTAAACAACCCCCCCTCAGGTCTGGTACAAGCCTTCACCTCCGGTGAAAGCATCGTTTCTAATCCTCTTGAAGTCTTGCTTTTTCCTGGGTGTTACACTTAAAGTCTAACACATGAATCCCGAGATGCCAAATTGGGAACGGTGCTTTTTCGTCTTTTTTGTGCTGGGCCGATAAGGCGACGGGATTGAGACGAATAGGTGATCGGGATATCAGATTATCGGAAAGTGGATATCAGAGAATCAGAAGATCAGGGCGCACCCGCCACAGGATGAAGTCGCTGAATCTCCCTGGCAGCCTGGGAACCTGATAACCTTCACCCTGATACCCTGGTTTCCTGATGCCCGCCGTTCGGGTCACGCTTCTTCGATGGTGGCTTTGCTTCTCAACTGGTCGATGAAGGCGTCGATGGCCGCCGAGCGCATTTGTTCGTTGACGGCCTCGGTGACCTGGTCCTTGATTTCTTCAAGAGGCGGCACCGCGGCGGGCTGTCTTGTGTAGACCTTGGCGATGTGAAAGCCGAAGCGGCTGCGAAAAACATCGCTGATCTGCCCCTCACCCAGATTGAACACGACGTCCTCGAATTCCTCGACCATCTGGCCCCGGGATACGAAGCCCAGGTCCCCACCGCTATCGGCACAATCGGTATACTTGTCCACGACGGTCTCGAAAGAGGCACCGTTTGTCAATTCGTTGTGCGCCTCGCTGATCTCGCGGTAGGCTGTTTCCTCGTCCGTCTGCCAATTGACGTATTTGACAATGTGGGCGACTCGGACCCGCTCGCCGGTTTTGTACTGCTCTTTGTTCTTGTCGTAGAATTCCTGGATAGCCGCTTTTGAGGGCTTGGGCACGTCGTCGCAAACCCGCTCGAGCGTCCGCTCGACGCGCATTTGCGTCTCGAGGTCTCTCTTTATCTTCTCGTCGTCTTCAGCGTTGAAGTCTTTATAAAGCTGTGCCTCGTCGGCGTACTGTTCCTTGAGTCTCGCCAGCGCGGCCGCGATCTGGTCCGGCGGTATCTCGCCGCCGTTCTTCTGCGCATCCTGATTGATCAAGATCCGTTCGATCACGTTCTCTTTGGACCAATCGAGCAATTGCGTCTCTCGCTCTTTGGGGTCCTGATCGGCAAACACCCGCTCGTACTCCGGCCTCAATCGCTCCACCTCCTGCCGTATCGTCACGTCCTCGACCTTTTCACCATTGACTACTATTGCCATTTTGTGCCTTTCGTGTCGTGTGTTTCGTATCGCGCATCGCGCTCGTCGAAAGCGCCGCTATTCAAAACTCGATATTCGACATTCCACCTAACCGCCCTTCGCCCGTGCGTACCAGTCGGGATCCCGGGCGAGATTCTCGCGTGCCTCGGCCGTCATCATCTCGAAAGCCGGATGAGTGGTTTGCCACGCCCGCTCCGTATAAGGGCTTCGACGCATCTTCTCGATCTCCGGCGCCACCTCGTCGAAGTAGCTTCCGTAAATGTGCAGTGAATCGCTGATATCGACATACCGGCCCACGTTTACCGGCTCGCCTCGTTTGTCGGCAATGGCTCCAGCGATGGTTCGCTGAAGATCAGTCAGCGCATAGACATTCATGAACCACGCCTTGTAAAGATCCCTGCTGCGCCAGTGCGTGTTCATATTGAGCGTCAACTCGCCCGCTTCGTTTTCCAGCAGGCGACACCATATGCGTTGAAGACAAGGCGGGTCCTCGGTGGCCGGATCGGCTGTAGGCATCCAGGTGATGGCCTGCGCTCGCCGGCTGTGCCCGGCCCGCGAGAGATAGTCGATAATGTACTGAATTTGATTGACGCTTTGGAACGGCTTGGGCGAATCCGCCCGTCGGATGTCCTCGACGGGACAGTATGAGAAGAGTCGTTCGTGATACGTGTAAGTCCATTTGCCCGCAGCCGGGTCGATCCAATGATCGTGAATTCCACCGACCACTTCCTGCCGATACGACTCCAGCTCTTCCGGCCCGCCCGGAAAATTCTTGTGGATGCGAGGTTCACAGAACGGGTCGTTAACCACGATCATCACGGTCGCGTCCTTGCTCGGCGGGTCGTCGGGCTTATCGTACTGCGTCTGCACATCGAGGCCCTGGTCCCAAACTGCCAGGACCGCTTTTTCCCACGCCTCCGGCAGGCAATCAGCCGTGATCGAAATCACGGGGATATTCACTATCGACGCTGTCGTACTCATTATCGTATTCCTTTACAATTCAGTGCGTCTCATCGGCCTTGAACGCCTGAGTCCCGGGCCGCGGTTTGGTGTACCGGCTCATATCCAACTCTTCCTTCGTCACCTTGTACCGCTTCTGATATCGTTCCGGCAAATCAGCTAACAGTTGCTTGGCTCTGTAGGCATACCAGCTATCCGGCCACTTGCTTATGATCTGCCGGCAGTTTGGTACCATCAGATTGTAGCCGGTCCCCGGCAATCGCCCAATACTCCGCCCCGGAACCGCGACGTCCAAGAGCCTCTCGGCCTCGATTGATTCGATCTCCCCAAGAGGTTTGAAGTAGAGCACGGTCGGCTTGGGCGCCGCGGCGGGCGCAGCCGGCTTCGGAGCGGCCGGCGCGGACGCAACAGCCTGAGTTTGCGCGGGCGTCTGTTTCGCCTCGGCAGCCGGCGGTTGCTCTTGCGTATCAAGGGCCTGTGGTTTGGCCAGGAACTTCTCTTTGTCCTCCTCCGCCTGGTCATAAAACGTCTTTGCAGGCTTTTCCGGCTCCGTGCTCGGTTTCCCGGAAGTGAGAACACCGATCAAGGCGATCCCACCGACGGCCAGAACCGCAAGGCCCGCAATTTTGAGCCAGAACGTATTCATAAATGGACCCAACCTTTAGACGATTGATTGTTGACTATTGGCGACTTATAATTGGTTGTGGCGTCGATGTCGCCGTTTCATACTAAGTATTTAATAGGCAATAGTCAACGACAATGTTCACGGGACTAATCGAAACAACGGGTTGGGTAAGATCGCTCAGTCGACAGGCCGGGGCGGGCGGATCGTTTCTGACCGTTGACTTAGGCGCGATAGCCGGCGAGTGCAAGCCCGGCGACAGCATTGCGATAAATGGGGCGTGCTTGACCATCGTCAGGCTCGAAGGTTCCCTCGCTACCTTCGATCTCAGTGCCGAGACGCTGGAGAAATCGACTCTCGGCAACCTGAGACCGTCCTCAGAAGTGAATATCGAGCGGGCACTAAAGCCGTCCGACCGGTTCGGCGGACATTTCGTCCTGGGCCATGTAGACGGAACCGCAAAGATACAAGAAATCGGGAGGCACAGCGGATTCGTCGACATGAAATTCGCCGTGGGGTCCGATTTGCTCGATGTGATGGTCGCCAAAGGCTCCGTGGCAGTAGATGGGGTTTCTTTAACCATTGCGAGCCTGGATGCCAACGGATTTAGCGTGGCTATCATCCCCGAGACGCTCAGGAGAACCACGCTTGCTAAGGCTAATATCGGCGATTTGGTGAACATCGAGGCCGATATTATCATCAAAACCGTAAAGAAACAGCTCGAACGGATTTTGCCAAAGCAACAGCCGCTGACAGCCGAAAGACTAAGACAATTGGGATTTTGAGCGGCGTCACCTGAGCTCCTGAACAAACCTGACGCTGCGGACTAAACGTTAAGATGAGAACGAACGGGAACAATTCGATTACCGAACAGATGGTCATCGGCGTAACGATGGGCGATGCGGCCGGGATCGGCCCGGAGATCGTCGTTAAAGCGCTGGCCGACCCGGCGATCCGTAAAGCGGCAAAGTTTATTGTTTTCGGCATGAACGAACAGCTTTGCTACGTCGCGGACGCCGCGGAGATCGAGCCGTTCTGGGGCCGGCATCAGCACGAGAAGATCAGCCGGGACTATCCGTATAAGGTCGTGGTCGCCGATTACGACGAGTATTCCGCACCGGCATGGGTGAAAGGCCCGAACAAGGTGGCGGGCGAAGCCTCGGTCCGCTTCTGCCTGGACGCCATCGACGCGGCCCGCGCCGGGATTGTCGACGCGGTCGTTACAGCGCCGATCAGCAAGAAAAGCTGGAAACTGGCGGACGCGGACTGGCCGGGCCATACTGAGATGTTCGCCGCTCGCTGCAAATCGCCCCGCAAAGTGATGATGTTCACGGCCGGGCCGTTGAAGCTGGCGCTGGCGACGATTCACGAAGCATTGTTCGATGTTCGGCACAAATTCACGATCGGCTGCGTCTTCGAGCCGATCGACCTGCTCAACGACGCCCTGAAACAATATTTCGGCATCGAGAATCCGAAGATCGGCGTAGCTGCCCTGAATCCGCATGCGGGCGAGGAGGGGCAATTCGGCGACGAAGAGCAACGCATCATATCGCCCGCCATTTTGTTAGCTCAGGAACAGGGGATCAACTGTCTCGGACCGTTCAGCGCCGACACGCTTTTTCTGCGGGCCGCCCACGGCGAGTTCGACGGCGTTGTCGCCATGTACCACGACCAGGGAATGATCCCCGTGAAGTTGCTCGACTTCGACCACGCCGTCAACATCACTATCGG
>CAYZAH010000141.1:0-8555 GCA_964475805.1 uncultured Pirellulales bacterium
CGAGATTGCTGATGTCCTGCGTGATGCTCTCTATGAGCGTGAAGTCCTCGAGCCCCTCCTCGTCGATAATGTCGTCGATGACGAAGACGTTGGCGGCCGGCAGGTAGGTTTGCAGCGTCGCCTTGATGTCCTTACTCGTTGAACAAACGATCTGGACTTTGCAGCCGCTGATACGTTCTATCTCATCCAACAGGAATACATTCGTCGGCTCACTGACGGCCACCGTCAAGGTATCGTAGACTTTGAACAGAGGCAGAACGATGTGCTCTTCAAGGAAATTCCTGGGCAAAACCTCGAGCATCTTCGGATCGCATATCTTAGGATTGACCTGCGCGTATGGCACGCCATAACTCTGGGCGAGTGCCGCGGCAATTTGGTTCTCCGTGCAGTAGCCCATCTCCACCAAAAGCTCTCCAAGGAGCTTGCGGTGGCCTTTCTCTTTTTGCTCGGCAAGCGCTGTTTCAATCTGCTCGGGCGTCACGATCTCCCGCTCCAGCAGAAGCTCACCAAGCTGCATCTTATTGCCTACGGCTATCCGGCTCATATCTCGTCATTCCGCCCCGGAAGGGTCACGTCTCAAGATATCTACGCGAAACTCATCACGGCTTCTGCAAGCTCGGCGTAGTGGTCAAACTCGTTATCGAGCTGCGTAATCTCCAGAATTTTCAGACAGTTCTCGTCAAGTCCTGCCAATCTCAGTTGTTGCTTGTGCTCACTACAGTACTCGCGCGCCCACAGCAGTTGCTCCAATCCCTGGCTGTCAATGAAACCCACGGCGCTCATGTCCAGCACGACGCCGCTTTTGCGTTTTTCGATGATAGCAGTGATCGTGTTCTGAAAGAGTTCACTGAAGTCGCCGTCAAACTCACCCTGCATTTCGACGACTGTCACTTCGTTATAATCCTGAGTCTTAATTTTCATCGGATGAGAGTCCCGACGGCGGCCGTACCATATTCTCGCGTTTTGGTGCCACCGTAAATTTCACTGAAGCCGTCACGTATGATGTTCCAGAGTTGATCGATATCACTGTTGAGAAAAATCCTACCGATCCTCTCATCGAATTGTGCGCCTAGGCCTTTTTCTATCTGATCAAGGGCCATGTCCACACTCATGGCGTCACGATACGTCCGCTTGGAAGTCATCGCGTCAAAACTATCGGCCAGCCCAACGATTCTGCCGGTCAAGGGTACCTGTTCGCCGGACAGGGCGTTCGGATAGCCCTTACCGTCAATACGCTCGTGGTGGCACAACACACCCGGGACAATGTCCCGCATTTGTTTTATCTCTCGCAAAATGGCCGCTCCGATCAACGGATGTCTCCTGACCCGTCCGAATTCCTCATCCGTCAATCCACCCGTTTTGCGTAACACGGCTTCGTCTATCCCTATTTTTCCTATGTCGTGTAACAGGCCGGCCAGATAAATCTTATGAATTTGCTCCTCGTCCAACGGATCGACTTCGGATAAACGCTCGGCAATCCATCGAGAGATGAATGCCACCCGCTCGGAATGGCCGTGTGTGTATTTATCTTTCGCGTCGATGCTACTCGTTAGAGCCTTCAGAGAACCAATGAACAATTCCTTGAGATCTTTGAACAGTCGGCCGTTTTCGATGAACACGGCACACCCACCGGCCACCGAGTTGAACAGCTTAACGTCGGTGCTGTCGAAGTCCTGCTTGCCGACTCGATTGACCGCCACCATCAACCCCATAATGGCGTGGCCGTTGGCTGCAGCCCCTGCCAAATGAGATTCCGCTTTTTCTTTGCCGAAGAACGGTACGGCGATGACATTTTTGATATGGCTCGGCCAATCGTACTTGAAAGGTGAATCCACCTCGCTGTCCAACAATGCTTCCTTGCCGCTGTTGATTTCCTCAGTCAGCCGACTATGTAGAATAGCAGCCATCTGCTCATCTATGTCAATCAAGCCCGATCCCGCGGCAATGACCCAGCGTTGTCCGTCATTGATTGTCTTTTCCAGCAGGATGGCTATTCCTTCGACGAAGACGATCTCCGTCAGGCTATCGCACGCCATCTGGAGAAAATTGGAATCCGCCTCAGTGACTCGCATATTTGTGCTGAGTCTGTGAAGCAACACCAACTCTTCGTACGTCTGCGCCAGCTCGGTGCTAACCTTGTCGATTTGTTGTTCCGCTTTGGTCTCGGCTTTGAATTTCTCGGCAAGAAGCTCGAGCATCTCGGCAAGATATTCGGCACTTGCCTGAACAGGACCGACATGATTCTGTGTACCGTGCACGATGAGCTCGGGATCGGAAGAGGCAACTCCCAAGTCTATCAAGGCTGTCCCTACCGTCTCCTGGGACCGGTCGTATCCCTGGGCACACTTCAAGACAACGGCCAGGATCAGACCAGCATCATAATATCGCCACACCGGTGCACCCTTTTCGTCGAGACACGTTTTTCGATCATCTCGGCGTACCGCCTGTCGGCTGCACTCCATCAGTTGTTGGGTATTCGTCTTGAATCCGTCACCCTCGCACAGCAGAGTGATTTCACCGTCGATACCACAGACGGCAAAGTTGACGCCGAACCTATTGACCTTTTCGCCGAACCTCTCCAGCTCACGAAGCTGAAGCCGATCTAAGCTCTTTGTTATAGTTTCTAACATAGCCACTCACTGGTTCCTTATCTTCGCCACTACTCGCCAGCGACTAATTCCTTTTGGTACAATATATCTTCAATATGACTCAACAACTCCTTTGGACTGAACGGCTTGCTTAGACACCCGGATATTTGCAACCTGTCCTGTTCCTCCTGTGCAACGGCGAAACTCCTGGCTGTCAACATAATGACGGGAATCTCCTTCGTAGTATCATTCTCTCGCAGCTTTTCTATGAGTTCCATTCCCGACATAATCGGCATCTGAAAGTCCGTCACAATAATATCCGGCTCTTCTTTAAGTGCCAGATCGTAAGCTTCAGCACCGTTGTCCGCCGAGATGACTTCATAGCCGTTGTTACGCAGCTTTATCGCCACTACGTGAACGATATGAATCTCATCGTCCACAACCAATACTCTCTTGTCCGCCATTGCTTTGCCTCCACCAGAATATAACATCCATCGTGCGGCCCTCGACGCATAGTGCTCCGCATTCTCTTGCGTTTACGCTACGGTTGCCGATTCTCTCGTGGCCAAGGGCAACTCAAAACCGAAGGTACTCCCCACTCCGACCTGGCTTGTAACGAATACTCGTCCATCGTGGACTTTTTCGACTATTTGTTTGACAAGGTTTAGACCCAACCCTGTCCCTTTCGCCTGCTTCTTGTTGGCTCCAACTCGATAGAACTTGTCGAAGACGTGTTCGATTTCGTCCGCCGGAATACCTACCCCCGTGTCCGTGATGGTAACGCGCGTCAGAGAGGCGCTCTCATCGACGGTGGTTTCAATCCGCACGGATCCGCCCGAAGGCGTGTACTTGACCGCGTTACTGAGCAAATTAACAATCACCTGGGACATCATATCCTTGTCGACGTAAACTTGATCGAACACGATTGGTTTCTGCCCGGTGACGTCCACGTTCTTCTCTTCGGCAAAACCTTTAATCATTTGCATTTGTTCTTCAATGAGCAGTGTCAGGCTAACCGGCTCCTTGGACACCTTGACCAAACCCGATTCGATGCGCGATGTATTCAGGATATCTTCAATCAGCCGACTCAACCTCTGGGCTTGGTTTTGAATGACCGAATAAAACTCCTTTCTCGTCTTCTCATCGTTGGCTTCTCCGTCGGCAAGCATCTCGGAATAGGCCGTGATTGAAGCCAAAGGTGTCTTCAGCTCATGCGAAACGTGACTGACAAAATCGTTCTTCATTTGTTGAATCTGCTTCTCACGCGTAATGTCGTGCAGGACCGCCACGACGCCGCAAACCTTTTGACCTTGGTCATAAACGCACGAGACAATACAATCAAAGGTCTTCCGCTCGTCTTTCTTTACGAATTCGATTTCCCGCCTCGTCGCCTGGCCTTTGCTCTTCCGGCTATGGATCAGGAACTCCGCGAACTCGCTTCGGTCGGCGCCGATGATATCGTCGAGGGTCTTGCGGTGCGACTTCTTGTAATCAAACCCAAAAAGCTGTCCGGCCGCTTCGTTTGCCATCAACAGCTTGTCGTACTCGTCGGTCACAATGACGGCGTCCCGAATGCTGTAGATGATCGCCTCGACGTTCTTGCCTCGGTGGTGCGAGAGTTGCAGTTGAAGCTGCAAGTCCTTAATTTGTTTTTCGTATTCTGAAACGCGTGAAGAACAACTCGTGAAATGCTCGTCAATTGCTTTGCTCAACTCATCGATCTTCGTCGGTCGCAGAACGGAGAAGAAGCTCCTTCCAGTATCGTTGGACGCTCTTTCTTCGCCTTGGAAAAACCTGGCTATGGACGCGACTACTTGGGCCAGCTTCAGCCAATGCCAGCCGAGTAAGATCGCGCCCATAGCCATCACGACGCAACACACCGCTGCAACGGGTATCCGCCGCATAGCAGCGAGTAAAACGCCCTGTCCATCGAGACCGAAGGAATGTCCCTCTGCAAAGGCTTCCGCGGTCAGGCTCAACGCTCCAACGACGACAACTCTGATGTCAAAGCTTCTTCCAAGTTTCAAAACATCGGTCCTGACAAATTTACTATGCTTCTATCGGCCTGTTGTATTGAGGAAACAGATCCCCTTTTTCAATGGCCAGTAATCATGAGTCATTTGTCAACACGTTATCTTCTAAGCCAGCGAGGCGCTTCTTCGTGATCTTCTTTTACGGACATCTTCCTATCCAGTCTATCCAGCGCTTCGCGGCCTTCCGTCTCGGCGATGATCCTTTCTTTCAGCCGGATAGCTTCGAGATACGTTGGGTGCAACTGAAGAGCCAGTTCCACCTCTTTCATGGCCTCGGCCAGTTGACCGTCATTATAGTGACGCAAAGCTTCACCATAGTGATCTTCAGCCAATCGACCCCGTCCGATTCGCTGCAGTTCATCTTTCGCGCCAAACCTCTTTCGCTCGATGTCTTCTGCTCTTGCGGCTCCATCCGTCTCGGCCGGATCGTTGATGATATGAGGAGTCAAGAGAATGATCACTTCCTCGTGTTTGACCTGATCGGCGGTGCCTCGGAAAACCCCTCCTACGATCGGCAGATCACCGAGCAATGGAATCTGCGTCCTGGTCGACTTAGTCGTATCTCTGAACAATCCTCCTATCACCACCGTCTGACCGTCCTTCACCATGATATTGGTAAGTAACTCCGCGGACGTCTCATCCGGTATATTGTTGGATTTCAGATCACCGGAACTGTCTTTAGGATGAATATCCATCCGAATGTAGCCGTCGTCACCGATATACGGCCTGAACGAGAGCTTCGTACCGGTATCCAAGAACTCGACCTGGGAGGTCAGTTGCGTATCCATGGAGACCGTCGTTTGAGACTCGTAGCCGAGTTTCTTACCGATGTAAACCTGGCCAAGTTGCTTGTTTACCGCCAATATCTTCGGATTGGCAAGAATGGTAATGTCAGTGACTTCCTCCACGGCGTTGATGATAGCCGCAATGTTGTTATGGGCAAAACCGACGGCGAAGCCGCCAATCTTCGTCACCTGTCCGAGACTTGTAGACGTCATGAAATCGTCCGAACTGTCGATGAAAGTCCTGCCATTGGTATTGGCGCTGCCGAGCAAAATCTGCCAGTCCAATCCGAACTGCGTGTCTTCCGTGAGCGTCGCGCTGAGGATGGTCGCCTCGACCAGGACCTGTCGAGGTCTAACGTCGATCTTCTTCAGCACCTCGGCAATCTTTTCAATTCTCTCGGGATAGTCGAAGGCAATGATCGTATCGTTCATCGCCGTCGTGTCGCCGCCGCCGGTTCCGGAACTGATGGATTCGCCCGTCGGAAAATCCGTGACCGATGCGGAAGTGGTTTCGATCGAACCATTGCTGCTGAGCACCGGCAGTAGGAGTTTCTTTGCTTCGGCTGCGGAAACATAATACAGAGTGAAGATCTTGTATATCCGTCGCGCCGGGTCTTCCATGATCTTCTTGTACTCCTCTTTGGTGTACACTTTGATCAGATTCCCGTGCTCCTCATACAGTGCGTTGTCCCCCAGAATCGCATCCATGGCTTCTTCAAAGGTCACGTTCGTAAGACGTCTGAACGCAAGAGAGCCCTTGACGCCGGGGGAGGGCACGATGTTCTTATTGCACTGGCTGCCAAGCATGGCCAGCGCTTTGCGCACCCCGAAATCCTCTTCCACCTCGAATTTGTCTATGATTTGGGGCGCGCTATCTTTTGGAGCATCCGCTGCGCCCACGTTGGCGAGGGCGGTCGCTGACGCCATAATCAAGATAGAGCTCCAAACGAACACGCTTTTTGATATCTTCATATTGTTCTGTAAGTTTTCAATGCGACCCATAATTCGGCTCCTGTTCTGTCGTCTTTCTAAGACGCTCAACCATCTGTCTTCGACTCTCGTACAAGCTTCAGTATTATCTCGGCCTGTCTACATTTGATGACCACACTGTTTTCCTCAATTGATACCACATCACATTCAATCTTGTCAGGTCCGTCACCGATAACCATCTTGTCTCCCACTTCGACGACCTCGCCGTTGATATAGGCTCGGGGTTTCTCACTGACCATGATGGCTTCGAGCTTCAGTTTCCCGGCCACTTTCCTCACCACTTCGTCATTACCGTCTTTCGAATAAATATTCACTTCTTCAATGCCATTGCGTTTTCGTTGTCTGTCAATAAAAGACTCCCAGTTACCTGCATCAAAAAAATCTCTGGTGATACCATCATTCCGTCCAGCAACCTTCGGCAACTCCGTGAAGGTTATCTCAACTTCTTTATTTGCCGGCTTCCGGGCGCTCGATGGCTCCGCTTCGATGGTCGCGCCGGCGGCAGATTGAGGCGCTTTTCTGGTAAGCACTCGGATCCACATAAACCCCATCACCATAATCAAACACAGGGCTATCGCGACTTTCTTCTTCTCCGAAGCAAAGCGATTAACGCGCCTCTTTGTACGGTTGCCATTGTTTCTGACGTTACGTCTCATTACTGTTTCCGTCCTCTTTCTATCCTTGACCCACTGCCGCTCTGTAGTAAATGACCGCCTTCGTCTCCATACTGATCTGACCGGTGTACTCGGGACTATTCGAGAGTCGAACCTGCTCGATGCGCACGAGTCTGCCTAGAGATTGCAGGCGGTCGTAAAAATTGTATATCTGCGCCAGCCTCCCCTTGCATTTCATGCTCAGCGGCATACAGTTGAATTTGTCGACCTCTACCACATCACCCGGCTCAATGCTTTGCTCTTTGAGATTGTTTTCATTCATCAGGTCCGTAATTCTGCTCAGGAACGCACCAAAATCTCGTTGAGAGGGTATTTTGGCCTCGTACCCCTCCAGCTCGGTTTGCAGCTTTTCTAATTGACCTTCGAGCCCAGGCAGTTGTTTGGCGTCCGCCATCCCCTTGGCTATCGTCAGCATCTGTTCGGTTTTGGTTTGTTTAACAATCCTCATCTTTTCACGAAGAGGTCGATACCAGAATATCACGAACACGCAGATGATCGCTCCAGCTACGACACATATGGCTATTTGTTGACTTCTCCCAAACAACATCGCACCAGCTACCTTTCACAGTTCACGATAATTACCCAGATAACAGTTGATCTGAAATTCGCTGACCCGGAGGCTCTTCACGGCGGTTATAGTTCCCGATCCGGTCTCAGATATCTGGCTTGTCGCGCCCACGCCACGGGAGGAAGCTATGGTTTGACTCCCGACTTCTGCGTCGCGTGAAAAGGACAGGACAATCTGCCGGAAATACGGAGATTGTTCCAACCGGCTTACTAGAGCGGCGACGTCGCCCGCATCCGCCGCCACGCCGGCAATCACAACCTTGAATCGCACATCGCCCAAAGGTAAATCATTCTCCCTGTTGAACTGGCTCTGGGCCGCCCTTACCACTGCATTCGAGGTGGAAGATGACGACGAACCTGGCATCGGTTTTTCCGCAATGATCTCCACTCTACTTAGAACAACCGTGTCGTCGATCAGAAAGCTTATCTCCGCCAGAACACTCGCCACATCTATTTTCGAATCGATTCTCTCGACAGACTGGACCTTTCCCCGCAGTCGTTGCAGTTCCTTCGTCACTTCAACCAACTGTGTCGTGGCGCTCTCCGCCTGTTGTCGCTTCGCCGCCATTTGAGCCAGCCCGGCCTTTGCGCTTGAGATGGAGCGGGTAGTCACCAGGCTCCAGACCACCATCACCATGAACACACCACTCAGCACGATACATTGAGTGCGGTAGTTCACCTTGCGCTTTTGGCCTCTCTTGTACCAATCTGGAAGAAAATCAATATCTTTCATAACTTCACGACCTGCTTCGTGCCGGAACTTGACGACTTCCAATCTCGCTCCAGCCCTTGAGGCTGAGCCCCACCGCCACGGCCCACTCACAAAGCAAACCGCGTCTATCGCTGTGGAAGTTCAAGTTCGCCCTTTCGCTCGAAAGATCGAACCCTCGCAAAGGCTCCGCCATCTCAATATCCACG
>CAYZAH010000142.1:0-2840 GCA_964475805.1 uncultured Pirellulales bacterium
AACGAGGCCCTTCGCGTCTTTGGGGCTTTGGGGCGGCTCGCAAAACAAAGCCAATTCTCGGGATGGCTAACGAACACAAGTCGTTATTGGAAAGGCGTTTATGACAATCCGGCGGCTTTTGGCGGATCGGGAAACGAAGCCAAACAAAGCCTATCTATTCGGTGATGATCCAGGCGAGGACGCAGAGGACTATGGCGGTGACGGCCATGAAGACGACGATCGAGCCGAACAGGAGGACGGATTCTTTGAAGAAATGGGCGGCCGTGATCCTCGGGACCTTCGTGGCTTTGTAGACCACGGCAATCGAGGCTACCAACGGCAATAGCCACAACATGGATAGGGGGGTCACGCCGACCCGCTCGGGGATGGTGAAGCTGGCTAAAACAAACGTTGCGAAAATCGACGACATTCTTAACTCTTAGCCTCCTCCAGGCTCGACTTCACGCAAATGCGCGAGGTAAACGGCGTTAACGATGACCAGCAGGTTCAGCAGGCCGGCGATGCTCGTGTAGATCTGCCCGATCTCGCCCGGTCGGCCGTACACGGCGTAGCCCGACGTCTTGGTCATCTGCCCCAAGGCCGCCACGGCCGGGGTGTTCATAATCTGGGCGACGTACCACGGCTTGGCCCCGACGGGGTCAACTACGCCGACGGAGCCTATATAGAGACCGATAGCGAATGTCGCGGCAATCGTCACAAATATCACTATCGCGTGCCTGGTCTTGCCGAGCACGAGATGCCCGGCGCCGGGCACGAGCCAGCCCGCCAGTCCCACGACGAACAGCATCAGGATATGGCCTTCTTTCGAGCGAGCCATCAGGGTTCGGCCTCCGGCTCGTTCGGCTCATTGGCGTCGGCGGTCTCTCCCTTGCCTTCGACCTGCTTGAAGTTCACACGTTTTAAGATGTTAGCCGGATTGAAGAAGACCGCGGCAAGGCTCTGGGTTTCAACGTGCTCCAGGCCGAAGATTTTCGCCGTCTTCATTTCCTCGTAGCGCTCTTTCCAAAGGCGCTTGATGGAAATGTCCTTGATGACGAGGTACTGAAAATCAGGTTTGAATTCCATCACCACGGGCAGGTTCTCGACGGTATTGCTGTCGGCCGGAACGAGGTTGTAGAGCTTGTTGGCGAACAGGTTGTTTCGCTCGATATCGGGCAGACGCAGCGTCATAGTGGGCTGGCCCCGGCTTTGGACGGCCAGCGCCTGCAGCGTGATCGGCGAAAGCCTGCGCATGCCGGTGTTGTTTCGCAGGCTGAACACGTTGGGATCATTGTCGTTCGGGTCGCTGCCCCGGCCGTAAAGTTTCTCGAAGACGCCGAGAGCTTTGTCCCAACCGTCCATTGTCGCCAAGTTCGCAAACTCGTCGGCTCTCTTCTTCGTCAGGTCCATCGCGCCGAGCTTCTTGAGGTCTTCAACGACTTGGTCCTTCACCGAGTAGACGTCCTTATCAGCCGGTGGCTCGTTGGGATCCAAGGTCAGCGTGCGCGTGCTGTACGTCACGTTGATGTCCTGCGGCGCTCCGCCTTTTTCGGCCTCGACCACGCGGACCATAGCCATGATGATCCCGCCGCCGTAAGGGCTTTTCAGCGGGCCGATATTCTCATACAAACGCGGCTTGGGCACGTCGTACGGCCCCAGCTCGCTCGCACCCAGATCATCAACGGCAAAGACTACCCGGCTCAACTCAACCGGATGCTGCCCGTAGCCCTGGAGGAAGAGCATGCCGAGGTATCTATCCAACTGCATGTCGAGCGCGTCCAGCAGACCCGTCTGGCCGGCGTATACCTTGATCTTGAATTTTTCACTCAGCTTCTGAGCGGCGACCTTGTAGTCCTTTTCCTTGAGCTGCTCCGGCGTCGGTTCTTTGGCGGTCTGCTCCTCTTCCGGAATCTCGGTCAACGTCGCGGCTTCCTGGAGGATGCTGTCCGCTTTGGAATCGATCTTATCCGTCAAGAGCTGCTTGGCGATGGAATCGGCAACTTCAGCATAGCTTTTCACTCGCTCTTTCGTGGGCGAATTCGGATCGTTCGGGTCCACCGGCACCTGTTCGGTGAACAATTGCTGTTTGTGGCTGCTGTAGTACTCGCCAATCTCGTCCTGTGTCGGAGGCGTGATGATGCCGCGAACGTCGCTGAGCTTGACGGCGATGTACTCCAGCTTCACGCGAGGCGGCAGCTTGTAACCGAAACCGTACGGGTTCTCGTCGGTCACCACGCCGGCCATGGAATCCTTGTATTTGTCAAACTGCTGCGCGAGCTGCTCCTCGCTCGGCGCCGGCGCGTTCGGATCGACGAATGTGTCCGCGCCAAGCGCGACGTACCCGACGTCGAGGCTATCCTGTTCGATAGCAAGCTCGTTCATGGTCTCCCGGGTGGTCGCATCTCCGGTCGAGCACATGATCTGAGAGTATTGCAGTACGTTCAACAACTGGCCGGTCGTGGCGAGGATCTGATTCTCGGGGATTCGCTGCTTGTCGATAATCGACCCGATAACCTGCGAATAGGTCTGGCCGCGGAACAACTGTGGAATGGCTCGTCCGAGAATAGTGCCCACTTCACTATTGCGAATGCCGATACCAGCACGTTGTGCCTCGTTCTTCAGGCAATACCAATAGGCGCTTGGCGGAAGGCGGCGCCTGTATATGTCGTCGATCTGGCGATCGCTGATCGCATACATGTTACGTCGAACCGCTTGCCTGATCTGGCCGATCAAGCTCGGGGAGCTGCCTCTGCCCCCGGAGAAAAGCAGCTCGGCCAGAAATACACCTTGCAGGCCCTGCGCCCGGAGGATCTCGTCGGCGCCGACCATCCGAAGAAGCTCCAACTCCTGACGGGCCTGGA
>CAYZAH010000142.1:2850-7162 GCA_964475805.1 uncultured Pirellulales bacterium
TTGGTGATCTTCTTTCCCGCCAGAGTCGCCACGGCACTGCTCATCCCCCGGTTGCTTCGCAAGAGATAGGTCAGAGCCGAGCCTCCGATGAATCCTACCATCAGGACGATCACCACAACGGCCATGATCTTGGTGTTATTCTTTCGAAACCATTTAACCAAACTCATACGTTTGCTCCAACGTTATCCGTCTTTTGTCTTACGTATCTATCGGCTGTTTCTATTTTTCGGCTCAAGTATAGGCAAGTCCACCGACTTTGCAAGAAAAATAGCCGTCCGCCGAGGATGGAGCGGACCCAGCGGAACAGCCGCTCAAATTGCCGCCTGCTCCGCTCCATTTGTGAAGCGTCGTTCCCAACACGGCTACCCGACCCTCCTAAGGGAAAAATAATTCTTTGCACTGGCCGTGAGGACAACATAAAATGGCCGACGGATCGAGCACGCATACTTGTCCGGCGTGCCGGGACAAGGTATGCTAACGCACCTTGTCACCTTCGCTTGACGCACCGGAGACCGGCGCGTCGCGGCGGATCGCGACAGGCGCTAAAGTATTAGGGAGGTAAGAAAATGAACGAAGTACCGTCCGGATCAAAGGATTTGTTGGACACAACAGACTGTCTTGAAGCCGTCGGCGTTTTCAAGGGATGGAAGAATTTCTTCTTCGTGGTCATGGTATTGTGCCTATTGCTGCTCCAGGCGTGCTTCTGGGTCGTCGATCGGGGTCTAATCGGTCCGGCTAAGCCGAGCAACGAGGCCGACGTCCAGGCTGCGCCTTCTGCTCAAGAAGCCACACAGACCCCTCAATCTCCAATGGCGCCCGTCACGGAGCCGAACCAGCCGGAACCGGCGCCTATGGGAACCAGCCCGAATCAGCCTGTGGAGCAGGAACCCAAGGATCAGAACGAAGCCGAGCCGAATGATGTTTCCGGCTTCTCGTCCTTCGATTCGCGAATTCAGCACGCGGTGGCGTGGCCGTCCGGAGGTTTCCTGTCCGGCATCACTTTCGAAACATTGGCCTGGTGTATCAACTTCGTGAACGCGGTGCTTATCCTGTCGGCGACGCTCTATTGCCTGACCTTGTTATTTGGCTTGAAAGTCTCCATGCACGGCAGACTCGGCGGAATCAACCACATCAGTCGGGCGTTCTTCCTCTCGCTCATTCTGCTCGTGCTTTTGTTGCCCTGGCAATGTGTTTTTGGTCCTATGGTCATCGGTGCGATATACACTCCCGCCGAACTGGATCTATGGCACGCGAAGGAAGCAGAAGATATCTTCGACCTGGTCCTGTACTACTTGCGCTTCACGGGTTACGGGGCGTTGATGCTGATATTGCTCATCTTCGCACAGGTCCGTAGCGCGCGCTGGGCAAAGGCCATTCTCCGCCGACTCGAAATCATCTGAGCCGGTGCTCGATATCGAGTATCGAGATGAAAGAGATCGGTCCCGATTCCGTTGGCATGGTTCAAACGCAGACCTTGCGGGTGGCCGAACCGGCCCAACCGCTGGAGCTTGAGTGCGGCAAGACGCTGGCTCCGATTGACGTCGCGTACGAGACGTACGGGCAACTCGACGCAAACGGCGACAACGCCATCCTGATCTGTCACGCCCTCAGCGGCAACGCGCACGTAGCCGGGTATAACAGCCCGAAGGATAAGAAGCCGGGCTGGTGGGACGCGATGGTCGGGCCCGGCAAAGGAATCGACACAAACCGGTATTTCGTCGTCTGCTCGAATTTCTTGGGCGGTTGTAGCGGAACGACGGGGCCGTCCTCTATCAACCCGGCCACCGGTAAGCCCTATGGCCTGGACTTCCCGATCATCACGATAGCCGACATGGTCAAGGTCCAGAAGCTCCTCCTGGACAAGCTCGGCATCAAGAAGCTCCTGGCCGTCATTGGCGGCTCGATCGGGGGAATGCAGGTCCTTCGGTGGATGATCGACTATCCCGATTTCGTCAAAGCCGCGATACCAGTCGCTACGACGACCCACCTCGGCGCCCAGTCGGTCGCTTTTGACGCGGTGGGACGCAACGCGATACTGGCGGACGCCAACTTCTCCAGCGGACAGTACCACGACAAGGACGGCCCGGACAGGGGACTGGCGATTGCTCGAATGATCGGGCATATCACGTACCTCTCGGAACAGGGGATGCGCGAAAAATTCGGCCGGAACTTGAGATATACCGACCGTTACGGCTACGATTTCAGCTCCGAATTCTCCGTCGAAACGTACCTCGACTATCAGGGTCAAAGCTTCGTAGAGCGGTTCGACGCCAACAGCTATCTATATATCACCAAGGCGGCGGACTACTTCGATCTCGAAAAGGACCACGGCTCGTTGAAGAAGGCCTTCGCCGGCGTCCGGGCGAGGTCTCTGGTGGTGAGTTTCGCAAGCGACTGGCTTTTCACACCCGCCCAGTCACGAGCGATTGTTCAGGCACTGGCAGCCGACGGAAAAGACGTTACGTATTGCGATGTAGCGTCCGCCTATGGGCACGACGCTTTCCTGTTAGAGACGGATACATTGGGCGCGTTCATCTCGTGTTTCCTGGATGTGACGTACCAGCCCGACAGAAGAAAGCAAGCCGAATCGTGCTGCGCCTTTAGCAGGCGCCCGAAGGACGAGTTCACGGACGACCGCCGGGCCCGCGTGGACTATGATCTGATCGAGTCTCTGATCGAGCCGAACAGTACGGTCCTGGACGTGGGGTGCGGCGACGGACAGTTGCTGGCCGACCTGATCAGAGACAAGGACATCCGGGGTAAAGGAGTCGAGCTAAGACAAGAGTTTGTGCTCGACTGTGTGTGCCGGGGATTGCCGACCATTCAACAAGACATCGAAGAGGGCCTGAGCTATTTTGCGGATAAGAGCTTCGACTACGTGATACTGTCACAAACGCTCCAAACGTTGCGAGACCCCGAAAGAGTATTCAGCGAGGTCTTGCGAGTCGGGAAGAAAGTCATTGTCAGCTTTCCCAACTTCGCCCACTGGCGGTGCCGGGTTCAGTTGTTGCTGAAAGGCAAGGCCCCGGTTACGAGACCGTTGCCGTTTTCCTGGCACGACTCGCCGAACATACACATCGTATCGCTGAAGGATTTCGACGAGTTTTGCGCGAAGCTCGGGGCGAAAGTGGAGAAGAGAGTTCCATTGATTCGTGCCCGGCGGGCCGTCGTGCGCATCGCGCCGAATCTGTTCGCCGAGCAGGCAATCTACGTGACGAGCCGCGATGACCAGGCATCGAACTCAGGAGAATAGAACATGGCAGAACTCGAACGCATAGGCATATCTCTCGATAAGGAATTGCTTTCGAGATTCGACAAGCTTATCGGCGAACAAGGCTATCAGAGCCGGTCCGAGGCCATTCGCGATCTTGTGCGCCAACAGTTAAGCGAGCAGTGTCTTCAGAATCCGCAGGCCAAGGCTGTTGCCGCGGTCTTTCTCGTCTACGACCACCATTCCACCAAGCTGACAAAATCGCTGATCGACTTGCAGCACACGCATACGACCGGAACCACCTTGCAGGTGGTTTCGTCCCTGCACGTGCATCTCGACGAGCACGACTGCCTGGAGGTCATCGTGCTTCGCGGGCGCGTCGAAGAGATCAATCACGTCGCCGAGCGCATCCTGAGCATGAAAGGCGTCAAGCTGGGAAGAGTGAACGTGGTCGCAACGTAGTTTTCTGTTGACGAGGCGGAGTTTGTGGGTTAATATTGAATTTTTGGTCTTCGATTGCCGATCTTCGATTTGAATTCGGCAATACGCCAGGGCGATTAGCTCAGTTGGCTAGAGCGCACGGATCACACCCGTGAGGTCACTGGTTCGAGTCCAGTATCGCCCAATACACAACTCATTTATTCTTATGTGTTTATAAAAGCCAAAGATCACTCTGACGAATGACCCTTTTCTTAATTACTTAATCCAGAGATAGTCCAACCCGAATCTTCCAGCTTCGATACATTCCAGCGTCAGGGTATGCTCGCCCGGCGCCAGGGAAATCGCCTGAAAACCGGTGCTCAGCAATCGCCGGGCGAATTCACTCTTCAACACGACAGTGTCTTTTCCTCTTTCACCCGACATAGCTCCGCCCAGACTCGATACAACCAGTGGCGTCTCATCGACCAGTACCCGCACGGACCCGCTTTCAGGCCAGTGAGCCGTCACCATGTTCACCGTATACTTCTTCTTTTCGGTGACGGGGATGGTAACGCTCAGACGGTCGCCGGGCTTGGCGGTCCACGTCAAAAGCCTTCCCTGTGAGGCACTGACTTGCGTATCGTCAAGACCGATCCGCCCGCCTTTGGCGTTGAAGTCCAT
>CAYZAH010000142.1:7172-8536 GCA_964475805.1 uncultured Pirellulales bacterium
CAAAGGCCCCCAGGTTGGCGATCACCAGAGGCACGGTCAACATGACAGCGGCCACCGCAGACCGAAAACACAACGAGCACATGATGAGGATGGTTAAGAGAACCAAACCGACTATTAACAGATGAGACCGCGCCATCTCTTCAATCAGTGCTATCTCAAAACCGATCCGCCCACCTTCGACGTTCAAGTCCATCTTCTGAAAAATGTAAAACGTCGCGCCGGATGCGCCGAAGCTGGGCTCCGGCTGCATGGAAGGCACTTTAGGCACAACAAGCTCCGAAATCTGAATGCGGCGATGGTCGTCAATCGTGCCCGGTTTAGTGTAGAAATACGCCATAGTGCTGTAACAAAGCCCTTTGCGACCCGAGTGCGGCCACATCTCCATGTAAAAAGCGAAGCTGGTCTGAAAGAGGAGATTGTCCAGGATATGCCAGCGATAGTTGGAACAGTAGCCGGCATTGCCGGGTCCCGAATCGAGCGGCTGCCCGCAATAGGGATGGTCGAACAGGTCGGGGCGACTCCAGGAATAGTTGTAGTAGTCCTCGGAGCCGGTGCCGTAGAAAGAGGGGAACGATCCGTTATCAATGAAGATCTTTTCGTCGCCTTCGCCCCACCAGCTCCCATAAGGATGGGGAAAAGGCGACGGATTGGCGATCATGCAGGCGGCCCCGACAAAACGCCCTTTGCCGCACGCGAGCAGATAGGGCACGTCAAACGGCCCGAAACGCACGTCGATGTTGTTCACCGTGCGCCACTTGGCCTTGAAGTACATGGAACGTTCGTTCCACTCCCACGGGATGAGATTTACGCTGACCTTGATTTTCAACGTCTCGTCCGTACTGTTATACAGAGTGATTTTAGCTCGTTCGCGATAGGGCATGACAAAGCGACACGTCATAGAGCCATCTTCCGACGCGGCCATCGGAAGACTGCTGAAAGGATTGAGCCCCACAGCGGACCCGAAGAAATCGCCGGCCGGGCTGTCCACTTGTGGTTTCTGCGCCCCGTCGCACGCGATGCGCAGAAGCGTGCCGCGCCAGGCGGTTCTCAGGTCCTTCGTCATAATGTTCACCGTCAAACCCGCGATGGCACCCGACTGATGGGGCGCGGGCGTTTCCCATTCCCAGGTTTTGTCCGGCTCGATGTCCACGGTGACTTCATGACGCTTCCCTTTAGCGCTCATGTTGGGGTTCGTAAGGCGATCTGAGGCCTGACGGAGCATACTGCTGTACTTAGCCGGGTCGCTCGCTGGATCGAAGCTGACGACTTTCGTACCCGGTTTGTATTGTCGAATCTCGAGGTGGTAGAAGTGCAAATGCTGAATGGTGCCTGTCCACGTGACACGAAAAGATCTGGCAAAGGGG
>CAYZAH010000143.1:0-8504 GCA_964475805.1 uncultured Pirellulales bacterium
AACTCGTGCGGTTCGTCGAATTTGTTGAGCTCAGCAATATCAAACCAGATGCCACCGCAACCGCCCTGACATACATCGACGACAACGTCTCCGACCGTCATTTCCTGCAATTGGTGTTCACACGCTGGACATTTCATAGCCTTTGTCCTCTCAAAAAGGTCTGCAATGTGTTCGCGGTGTGTTTATCGGCAGGAAGAGGCTACTGCTCAAGGCCAAAAAAATCGAGCCATTGTTTCGTCTCGCTAGCGCTGATTCCCTGGCGTTTGGCGGCGGGCTCTTTGGCTTTCGTTTTCCGACTCAATTGCCTCTGCACGTCGGTCCAGAAGATCTCCGACTTCACGGAGGCAGCTTTTCTGGTCCCGGCCGCCTTCCGCAACCTCCGGTCACTGCTGACGATAGTCAGTCCCTTGGGCGCGGTGCTCGCCCGTATTTTGTCCTCTATGACCGTATCAGCGTCACTGTTCGGTCCGGCAAACGAGACTTCCACGTTCGCTATGTTATCGAAGCCGGTCTTGTCCCCCGGTCCGGTGCCGTCAAAGACAATCTCGCCCTTCTCGCCCGTCAGCGTGAGAAAATGGCTCACGGCTCTACACAGCGCAACATCGCTGATCGCTTCAGAATCTCCCGCGACGCTGTAAATGGCATGCAACAGATTGGTGCCGTCAATGATGAACATGCACTACGCCTCGAACCTCATTTCGCCGCCGACGATCGTCTTCTCGACTTTGCCTTTGACCTTCCAGCCGTGATAGGGGCAATTTCTGCTTTTCGAGTAGAACGTGTTGACGTCGATCTCATATTCGGTGTTCGGGTCGATAATCGTAACGTCCGCCTGGACGCCTTTGCTGAGCGTGCCTTTTTCGATCCCGATGATCTTGGCCGGATTTTGCGTCATCAGTCGAATCAAGCCAGGCCAATCCACAACGCCCGGCTCAATAAGGGCCTTGATATATAAAGCCAATGCGCACTCCAGAGAGGCAATGCCGCAAGGGGCGGTTAGAAATTCCAGCTCTTTCTCGCTTTGCAGATGCGGCGCGTGATCAGTCGCCAGCGCATCAATCAGCCCATCGGCGACCGCTTGCGTCAACGCCTCCACGTCTTTTTCACTTCGCAGCGGTGGATTTACCTTATAGTTTGTATCGTATTCCGCACAACATTCATCCGTCAGCAGCAAATGATGTGGGGTTGCCTCACAGGTAACCGGCAGGCCGTCGGCCTTGGCCGCCTTGATAAGCTCGACCGATCCCGCCGTCGAGATATGCTGGGCGTGGTAGCGAGCTTTCGTTTTTCGCACGAGCTGGATATCCCGCCATAACATCGCCTCCTCCGCCAACGGGTCGAGCCCCGGCAGACCGAGGATGGTCGAATAATAGCCCGCGTTCATAACACCTCGGCCTGCGATTCGCTCGTCCTGACAGTGTTGAGCAACGACTGAGTCGAACATCGAGGCGTATTTCAATGCGCGCAGCATGACCCCCGGGTCCTGGACCCCATTTCCATCATCTGTGAAGCCCACGGCCCCCGCTTCCGCCATGAAACCCATCTCCGCAAGCTCGACGCCCTGGAGTCCTTTCGTCGTTGCTCCCATCGTATAAACGTGCGTCTTCCTGGCTTGTCGGGCTTTTCGATGGATGTACTCGACGTCGGTCTCATTTTCGACCACGGGATTCGTGTTCGGCATACATACGACGGAGGTAAATCCCGCCGCGACCGCCGCCTGCGAGCCACTGGCGATGGTCTCCTCTTCTTCGTCGCCCGGCTCGCGAAAATGAACGTGCATGTCGATCAGACCCGGCGTCACCAGCCTACCGGTCGCGTCAATCGTTTTGCAGCCCTGCGTCGGGAGCCTTGGGTCCCCCTTCACGTCCCCCACTTTTTCAACCTTGCCATTGACGATGAGCACGTCGCACGTCTCGTCGATCCCGTTCGCAGGGTCTATCACTCTTCCCTTTTCTATCAGGAGCACTGAGTCCATACAAATCTCTTGTCATGAATGAACATGGTCAAGGATGAGAGCAGATACCACCGATATGAGCACTTGCTTCTTCATCCTTATCACCGGGTAAGTCCCCTGCATTACGTGCTTTGCGCCGCGGCCTGGTTAACGAGAAATAGCACGGCCATCCGCACCGCCAAACCGTTCGTGACCTGTTCCAGGATCACGCTGTTCCGCCCGTCGGCCACCTCGCTCTCCATCTCCAGCCCCCGATTGATCGGCCCCGGGTGCATTACGAGAATCTCGGGCTTGGCCCTCTTCATCCGCTCGACCGTCAACCCGAAATAGTGTGAGTACTCCCGAATCGACGGAAAAGGATTGCCGCCAAGCCGCTCGAACTGAATCCGAAGCATGTTGATCACGTCAACCTTGTCGATCACGTCGTCGAGACGATAGCTCACCTTGACGGGCAGCCTGTCTACCTGTCCCGGCATCAGCGTCGGCGGCCCTACAAACGTCACCTCTGCACCGAGCTTTGTCATCGCCCACATGTCGCTGCGCGCTACGCGCGAATGCGCAATGTCTCCAACGATCGCGATTTTCAGACCTTCAAGACTCCCTTTGATCTTACGAATCGTGTAGACGTCGAGCAGGCCCTGCGTCGGATGCTCACAAAATCCGTCACCGGCATTCACCACGCAAGCGTTGATGTTCCGAGCCAGAAATCTCGGAGCTCCCCCGGCGTTATGGCGCACCACAACAATGTCGATTCCCATCGCCTCCAGGTTTCTGGCTGTGTCGAGTAACGTCTCGCCCTTGCTGACCGAGCTGTCCTTCTTTGTGAACTCTATGATGTCCGCGCTCAAACGATTAGCCGCCAAAGCGAAACTGTTTCGCGTGCGCGTGCTGTCTTCGAAAAACAGATTCACCACCACCTTGCCTCGTAGAGGGGGCGCCTTCTTCACGGACCTTGTGCTGACCTGCTCGAATCCCACAGCGGTGTCGAGAATAAACGAGATTTCCTCGGCACTGAGCTCTCTCAGGCCGAGCAGATGCTTATGATGCCAGTTGGATTGTCTGGGCTTCCTGACTGTCATTTTCGTCGTATCTCGGAATCCGTTATTCGAAATTCGACACGTAGCGTCTCTTACTCGATGATGACCTGCTCTTTTCCGTCCGACTCGCTCAGATTAACCTGCACGACTTCGTCCGGTCCGGTATCGGTTTCGTAGCCGGCGTAGTCCGCGTGGACCGGCACCTCTCGCCCGGCTCTGACCACAAGAACCGCCAATTTGATCGCGCGGGGCCGCCCCAAGTCGATCAATGCGTCCATCGCCGACCGGGCCGATCTGCCCGTATACAGCACGTCATCCACAAGGATAATGACCTTATCGTCCACGTCAAAGCCGATCTCGGTCGTCCGAACCTCGGGTGGGGTCGTTCCCTTGGGCGAATTCAGATCATCCCGGTAAAGCGTGATATCCAAAGTGCCGCAAGGCACGTCCTTACCCAGAGCCTTGGATAGCCCGGCAGACAACCTCTGCGCCAGGATTTCGCCCCGGCTGCGAATCCCAATGACCGCGACTTCTTGCTCGGGATCCAAATCGTCAACAATCCGGCTCGTCAAATCTCCGAGAATCCGGCCAATTTGTGTAGAATCCAAGATTACTTTCATCGTTCTTAGAAGACCTACCACAGAAAACAACCAATCATCTAACGCAAGTATAGCACATCTGCCTGAATGGAGCAAGATTTCGCACGGACTTTTCAAAAACGCGGTTTTTCACTACTGGGGCGTACCAAATTATCAGAACGGGCGGCACAATTTGCTTGAAAATCGGAGCCTTTTCTGGTATCATAGGAGAAGTATTTTGGGAAGAGACCTTAGTTGTGGTTATCGAGGTCAGCGGTCGGAAGGGTGGGGTCATTCCTCTTTGCCGTCCGCAACGCCACCGGAGTTGAAACGTGATACCAGTACAGCAAAGAACGCTTGTCTCAAGTTTAATACTGTGCCTGGCAGTCACCTTTGGCCCTGCTGCTTTGGGTGCGGGGTCCGAGAACCTCCGTGTGGAGGATGTTCTTCAACCTCAAGGGCTTGGATGGACCGGCATCTATGCGTTGCGCCAGGCCGATCCGAATCTGACGGGGGCTGGCGTGAAGTTTGGCGTGATTTGTCGAAGCTTCACCTACGTCGATGACGAACCGCAGAATGATTTCCGCCCTGACATCCAGCATAACTGCTTTAGAACAAGCGACTTAACGTTTCAATATCCTGACGCCTCATCTTTAGGCGTTTCACCACATTCGACCGCCATTTGCTCTATCCTGTTCGGCGAGGACCCGAACGCTTTCCGTCCCGACATGGGATATTTTTACTATGAGGGAGCGGCGCCGCGCGCCCAAGCTGAGATTCATGAGTTCTGGGATTTTGTGCTTAAGCACGTGTATCCCCAGGCACCGCCGGACGCGGATATCCTCACGGCCAGTTTCGGGACGGAGTTTGAGAGCCCCTGGACGAGAGGCATCGAATCGCTGGTCGATTCATACGGCATCATCGCCGTCGCCAGCATTGGAAACGGGGCTGACGCACATAATCCCGTCCTTTACCCGGCGGCCGGAGCCAACGTCATCGGCGTCGGCGTCGTCGATTCCGTGAACACACAAGACCTGGTTACGGGCCTGGCCAACTTTGCCCTCGCGTATCCCGAACATTCCAGTCCCGGGCCGACGGGCAATGGACGGTGCAAACCCGACCTGGTCGCTCCTGGTAATTGTCTGGCCGCGGACGTCAACGAGCCGAACCAATACGAGCCGACCGGCAATTGGTCCAGCTATGCCACGCCCATCGTCGCCGGAGCCGTCGGCCTGCTCGTTCAGAAGGCCAAGGAAGACCCCGACCTGAGTCTCGCGGTCTCGCCGGACGGCGGAAACTGTGTGATTAAAGCGATCCTCATGAATTCGGCGATCAAACTGCCCTACTGGCACAAGGGTTGGCTCACCACCGATGACGACCACACCGCCGTCCTCGACTACGTCCAGGGCGCGGGTATGCTGAATACGGTCGGCGCCTACGAGAATCTGGTCGCGGGATTGTATAAGCCGGGTGACGTCCCCCCGACCGGCTGGGATTTGAACCTGCTGGATAAAACCGCAACAGGAGCGTCCGGTGATGTCGGCGCAGCAGAAAATAGTTACGACATCACGATCTCTGATCCCGCTCAGTCTTTGATCACAGTGACGCTCGTATGGAACAGGCACTATAACGGCACCTTTCCCTTCGAGCCGGCGCCCGAAAGAGACAGCAACCTTCGGCTTGAGCTTTGGGCGATTGATCCGTCCAACCATGACAACGATCGCCGGCTCGATTACAGCGATAGCACCGTGGATAACGTCGAGCACATTCACGCCATCGCCGATCAGGGCTATCAACACTACAGGATTGTTCTTTCTTTCAGTGACGACGAGGACCCGCAGCAGTCGGCCTTGAGTCAGCGATACGCCCTGGCCTGGAACGTCAGCGAAATTGACGAATCCGACAATATCTTCTGGTACGACCTAAACGCCGACGGCATTGTTGACGAATTGGATTTCAACATCATGTTGAGCAATCTCGCCGAAAGTGCCAAATCACCTGAAACCTACTGCCTCGGTGATATTAAGCGCGACGGAACCATCAATTCTTACGACATCGAAACTCTTTTTCAAGCGATCAAGGACGGGCGTCAAGCCGACTGGCGTGCACAAGCCGCTTCCGGCGGGACAAAACAACAAGGTAAGCCCGGATAGCTTCACTTTTTGGAAACAAGCAAGTCATGGTTAAACACGTAAGCTCTCTCGTATGCGCCCTGCTCATGACGGCCTTTTTTGCCGCTAGCGCGCGGGCGGATTTGGGAGAAATCCCTGACATCGAATTCAGCCATACACGCGGCTTCTACGACGAGCCTTTCTCTCTCACTATCGCCACGGAGACAGAGGACGCCATCATATTCTACACTCTTGACGGCTCCAATCCGTACGCAGACGCATCGCGCGGCGCGGTGGCGGGCGCGGTCTACAGAGGTCCTATCTCCATCAGCACGACGACGACCGTACGAGCCGTTGCCGTGAAGGCGGGCGTCGCTTCGGCTGTGGCGACTCAAACCTATATCTTTCTTGACGACGTTATCCGGCAGACCGGCGCCGGGTTTCCCAATACCTGGGGACACGCCGGCGCTGATTACGAAATGGATCCCCAAGTGGTTGACAGCGCCGCCTATCGTGACAGTATCAAGGACGATCTCAAAGCAATACCGACGATGTCCCTGGTGATGACCACAGCGGACTGGTTCGACAGCAGTTCGGATCCTGCAGTCGGCGGAATATACGCCCATCCGTCATGGGAGGACACCGCCGGAGACCTGGCGGAGCGGGCCGTCTCCGTTGAATTCTTCGACCCAAGCACGTCCGAACAATTTCAGATCGACGCAGGTGTTCGGTTAGCTGGGGGAAGCAGCACCAGTCCGTGGAAGATGGACAAGCTATCCATGCGTCTGAAATTCATGGGCCGGTTTGGTCCGACAAAGCTCAAGTTTCCGGTTTTCGGCGACGATGCGACGGACAAATTCGATACGCTGGTTCTGGATGCCCGGATGAACAATAGTTGGGCTTACGGCGGCGGAGTCGGCGTCAGCCGACCTGGACTCGGCCAGCGTGACATCGCTCAATACACCCGAGATCAGTTCGTTTCGGATATCCAAAACGCCACGGGCGGCTATGGCCCACACGGCCGGCACGTTCATCTGTATGTCAACGGTCTCTACTGGGGATTGTACTGCCTGCACGAACGGCCCGACGAGCACTTTGCCGCCAGCTATCTCGGAGGGCGAGACGAAGACTACGACGTCCTCAAGCATACATCGGGAACCGTGGTTAACGGATCGGCCTCAGCCTACAGCGCAATGATGAGTATGGCGAACGCGGGTCTGCGGTCCGACGAGCAGTACGAATCCATCCAGCAGCTTGTGGACGTGCCGAACCTGATCGACTACATGATAACGAACTACTACATAGGTAACACGGACTGGGCGATGCACAACTGGTACGCGACGTACAATCGCATCGATCCCGACGGCCGATGGCGATATCATAGCTGGGACGCCGAGCACGTGATGGAGGGACTTAACGACAACGTGACCGGCAGGAATGATGCAGGTGCACCTACTGCTCTTCACCGCAGGCTCATGGACAATGCCGAATATCGTATGCTCTTCGCGGACCATGTCCACCGACACTTTTTCAACAACGGCGTCCTGACGCCATCGGGCGCCGCAGCCCTCTACCAGATCCGGCTCGACGAGGTTGACCAGGCCGTGGTCGGCGAGTCCGCCCGCTGGGGGGACAACCATCGTTCCACGCCGTACACGCGCGACGTGGAGTGGGTTCGCGAGCGCGACTGGCTCCTCAACACGTACTTTCCGCAGCGAACGGCCATCGTCCTGAACCAGCTCAAATCCCGAGGCTGGTACCCCAACGTAGCGGCCCCGGCGTTTCATCTCAGCAACTCGTATCTACACGGCCGACCGATCTCAATGCACGATCCGATCTCAATGACCGCCCCGATGGGAACAATATGGTACACTCTCAACGGTTCCGATCCACGGCAGAGCGCCGTGTCACCGGGCGATAATAGCAGTACCACTCTCGTGACCGAAGACGTCGATAAGCGAGTACTCGTGCCAACCGGCTCGATCAACGATAACTGGAAAGGCGCAGGTTCTTTTGATGACTCGACCTGGGCCTCCTGCACGGGCAGTCCCGGTGGTATCGGATACGAGCGAAGCTCCGGTTATGAGAGCTTCATTAGCCTCGACGTCGAAAGCCAGATGTATGCCCGGAATACCTCGTGCTACATTCGCATTCCGTTCACGTCGAGGACCAGCCCCGATGAGTTCAACTTCATGTCGCTTAAAATCAGGTACGACGACGGCTTTGTCGCTTATCTCAATGGCACAGAAATCACCCGGCAAAATTTCAGCGGGACAGCCGCCTGGAATTCCCACGCCACGGCCAGCCGCTCAGATGCCTTGGCGGTCGATCCCGAGAGCATCGACGTTTCCGCCTTTCTCAATAGTTTACGGCAAGGCACGAACATTCTGGCCATCCAGGGTTTGAATTCGTCTACAACGAGCTCCGATTTCCTTGTCAGCGTGGAATTGGTGGCCGGCCAAGGCGCTTCCGGCGACGCAGGTGGAGTCTGGCCTGGCGCGATGCGATATACCGACCCCATCACACTGGACCATAGTGCCGACGTCAAGGCGAGAGTCCTGAGCAACGGAACTTGGAGCGCGCTCAACGAAGCGATCTTCGCCGTCGGCCCAGTTGCTGAGAACCTCCGTGTCACCGAGATTATGTACCATCCGCAGACGCTGGCTGGCATTGGAGAGCCGAACGAAGAATTCATCGAGCTAACGAACATCGGCAATGAGACAATCAACCTCAACCTCGTCCGCTTCACCAATGGAATCGACTTTACGTTCCCGGATATCGATCTGGCCCCGGGCGAGTACGTCGTCGTTGTTCAAGACCTCGC
>CAYZAH010000144.1:0-8453 GCA_964475805.1 uncultured Pirellulales bacterium
GTCCCCCACGAGGTAGCCGAATTTGCCCTTCAATGAATCCATTAAGCCGAGAAGACGATCATAGGCTTTGCACTGAAAGGCGCTCTCGGGATCCAGGGCCAAATCATCTCTTTCGGCGGGAACAACCTGCGGGGGGCAATCCGCCTTGTACATCACGCGACAGCCGAGCATTTCGGAAAGGAGAAAACCCGACGCCAGATGCACGGCGCCCACCTGCGGCAAGCTCTTGTTCCGGTCTTGCCCCATGTCGAATCGGCCCCAGCGGTCGTAGAGCACCTGCTCCATTTTTCGCTCGGCTTCCACTCGCTTGAGAGGATGAAAGAAGAAATCCTCGTCAAACGTGATCCCCTCATGCTTATGCCACCATGAGGGACTCAGCACAACTTCCGTCGGGAGAAGCTGCTTGTTCAGGATTGTGTCTCTGGTATCGCTCGCCATCGTCCAGTTGTCGCGGGACATAAAGAAATTCCGGGAAAATCTACAAAGACCTTCGGGACGATTCCCCGCAGATGTCCCTGGATTAGTTTCTAAATTTGAAAGCCCATCCTCGGTCCATATAATCAATATCCGTCCGCTGACCATCGGGCACGGGTGTCGTCCCGTACATGTGTCCCGGCTCCACGCATTTTCTCGCCCATTCGATGGTCAACTGCTCGCGCCACCGATGCAATTCGGCGTGCCCATCACAAAAGCCCAACGTGCTGCTGTCGCCGTGCCAGATGGCCAGCGCGCTCCACCACATGACGGGGTCATAACCCCATTCCCTGGGCGCTAAGTGCCACCACTTGTGATTATAACCCCGTGCATCGGCTTCTTCCACCAACATATACTTCTCGCCCGGCGATTTGATCTGACCGTATCTGAAGATCTGATAGTTGTAGTCCAGAAGAGGCTCCAAGTTGGTCTTCGTATGGCCGTTCAGGCAACTGGGCATAGAATAGCTTCGGTAGCCTTCGACGCCAAAATCCTTCCTGTGGTCGAGCGGGCAATGGAAAGCTTTGTAACTCTTGCCCACGTACGGGAAAAGCAAGCCCCTTTTAATACCTCTGATCTTGTCTTCGAGAGGGCATTCCGGCCCGCCTCGGGACCACGTCGTATTGCCCGCCTGGTCCTGGGGCATCTGCACCCACGATGTATCTTGGCCTGGATAGACGTAGGAGGAGACAATGGCTCCGTCGTTGTCGAGCTGGTACGCGAACCAGGCGCCGGAGATCGACTTGATATTGGCCATGCACGCACTGCCGGCCGCCTGCCTTCGGGCACGCTGCAAGGCTGGCATGAGAATCGCCATCAGCAGGGCTATGATGGCAATCACCACCAACAATTCGATTAATGTAAATGCCTTTCGCATAACGAAGAAATTCTTTCCAGAACAACTATTCATCGTAATACTCCTTCGTGAAATAAGGCAGCTACACCTGAATTGTTCATCGCAAATCTTCACAGCCAACCTGAAATGTGTCGGGTAACCTATTCACCACCGAATACCAAGCCTTCGACACTCTATATCGTATGGTCTCGTAGCATACGGCTATTATCCCACAAATCGACCCGTTCGGACATGGCATATCTGGCATAAATATCGTCATATATGGAAGCTAAGGTCCGAGATTACCTCGCGCAGGGCACAGAACGAAGTGGCAGCAATTTACGATGATTAGATTAACCTATAGGTGCAGGTTTAGTCTACGGTCCTTGTCGAGATGTTCGACGGGGAAAAGCTTGTCATACGGCCCGACTATTCCAAAATCAAGGCCCGCAGATCTCAGTTCAGCGGTATCTTCAGACGTTTCCACAAGACTTTTTTGCAGAGGTTCTACCAGATCGCCTTCCGCAAAAGAATCTATCACACGCTTGATGATCTATGGGCGGACCTGGATACTTGGTTAAAAGAATACACTGAGTCATGGGCACACAGTGGAAAGTGCAAAATAGAGTAATGTGCCCAGATTGACGTCGTCATCCGTGCCTCTGAAAAGAGTGCCATTCGGCATACTATCCATAATACGCCTACTCAAATCATCGGCTATTTCCAGCTTTTGTAGTAAGTTAAGATACGTTTGCCCTGGCTTGAGAACCCACCTTCTTGACAAGAGAAGCCGAAAGTGGTATAATATTCAGAATTGTGGAGTTTCCGTCTGTTTCGGTGAGGTTTTGGACGTTGACCCAGCCGCACGGTTGGAGAGGAGGTTCAGCGTAAGAACAATTATGTAAGGGTGGTGAGAATAAGCATCTTTATATGCCAAGGGGATGAGTGATGAAAAATGTGAAAAGAACATTCAAGAGGCACTTCTTTAGAAACGCAGTCGTTTACTTCTTGACATGGTGTATGGTCGTCAACACGTGGCTGCCAGCAGTTCTGGCGCTTGATGTCGGAGATATGACCGGCAACAACGGGCTCGTTGGAGGGACCACGTGGGGTGATCATACAATAATCGAAACCGGTCATGGCGCTGTCATCAACTGGAACAATTTTAATACGAGCGACACCCAAAGCGTTACCTTCAATCAATTTAATGTTTTGGGCGGGGCGCTCGATAGCGCGTCGGCAGTCCTCAACAGAATTACATCTGCGACCGCAACACAGTTTAATGGTGGTCTAATCGGTAACGGCCGCGTTTTTGTCGTGAATCCCGCCGGCGTCGTGTTCGGCCCGACATCAACCATCAATGTCAATCAACTGGTCGTTTCCGGTCTCGGAATGTCGGATACGGCATTCCAGAATGTGCTGGCGAGTGCGACCAATCAGATGGAATTCTCCGGCGGTACCGGCGATGTGACCAATAACGGTACAATCAATGCGGCTGACAGCGCTTACCTCGTCGGTGTAAACGTTGCAAACAACGGCTCCGTTCTTTGTCCGAACGGATTAGTGGTAATGGCCGCCGGGGATGCGGTTCGACTCGGCCAGCCCGGCAGTGCCGTCATTGTTGACCTTGGCGACTTTACCTTCAACTCCAATGAACTGCATACCAGCGGTAGCGTGGAGGCGCAGCATATAGTCCTTGGAGCAGGTGATATCTGGGCTTCGGCGCTCAACGCCGGCGGTGCTGGAGTTGCCAGCATAGCTGTAAAGGCAAAGGATGATGTTGCGATTGAAGGCGATATATCAGCAGAAGCAATGGGGGCTTCACCTGCTGTTGCCACGATTGATATTGAGGCAGGTGGTGATGTCAGTATAAATTCCGCAGATGTATCTGCTGACGCAGTCGGTGATGGTGTCAATAACGCTGACGCTACAACTACGGTTGCTGCCGGTGGTAGTGTTTATGTCGAAGACGGCTTCTTGGGAGCCACGGCTTCGACTGAGGAAAGTACGGCAGTGACTTCCGGTAATCTGACCGCCACTGTCGATATTGAAGCCGGTGAGGAAGTAACTGCAGGCGATTACGGGTATCCCGGATACATAGCGGCTGTTGCCAAGACCGGCGATTATGCGACAGGTTCCGTCGGGGATATAACGGCAACGGTCAATATCGATTCCGGTACGGTCAATGTACTCGAAGGCAACATAGGTGCTATAGCTAAAACCGGACAGGGTTCCAACCTTAACGCCGGTGACATCACCGCAACGGTTGCAATTGATACTGTAGGTTATAGTGTAATTGAGGGTCCCGATGTCCCTGGCGATGTTTATGTGGATTCTTACGAATATTACGTTGACGATTTGGATGTTACCGTGAGTCCCATAGAAGCCCATGCTGAAGCAGGCAGCGGCGTGGCGGGTACTGCCGGTAATGTTACCGCGACGGTTAGTATTGGTACCAATGATACTCCCATCGATGGAGGGCTTAAGGTTGTTGAAGATGGCGGGATACAGGCTGAAGCTCGGGTCGGCTATGAAAATTCTGCTAATGCCGGTAATCTGACCGCAACGGTTGACGTCGTTGCAGGTGATTCTGTTGACGCAGAAAACGGTTACGTAGAGGCTATAGCCGGTCCGATTGATGGTTCACCTGCTACGATAGGCGATACATCAGCGACTGTAAACATAGCTGGTAGTAGTGTGAATCTTGATAACTCTGACGTTACTGCCGATGCTTATAACGGTACAACCAACACTGCTGCCGTCGGCATTACCGCTCGTGACGGTGCTGTTGAAATTTACACTGACCGTGATAATGGAATTGGAGCTTCTGCGTCCGACGGCGTTGATAACGTCGCCAATGTCAATATCAGCGCTCAAAGCCAGAACGTCGAGGGCCCCTATGATGCCTATGTTCTTCTGGAAGCTGAAGACGCGGATCTCTATGTCTATGCTGACGCTGAGGGAGCTTCCAACAGCAACACTGCTGATGCTGTAGTTAACGCCGATTACGATGTTGAACTATATTCCCACGATTACGGCTATATTGAGTTTGGATCTCTTGCGAGTAATGACTATGGAGAATATCCGCAGGCCGTTACGAACGACGCTGGTAGCACGGTTAATGCTGGCGGTTATGTTGATATAAGGGCCGAAAATGACAGTTACGCTGAAGTCTATGCCGAAGCATCCTATGGCATTGACAATGCAGCTACCGTTGACGTTACAGCAAATAACGGCGATGTTGATGTGGATGCTTATGATAACAGCTATGCTGGAATCGGAGCTGGTGCTTACGATGCGGGCAACAATAACACTGCTGGCGTTACCGTTACTGCCAAAAGGGAATATCCAGAAGACTACAAAGCCGGCCATGTTAACGTGACAGCTCAAGACATAACCTATCATAACAACAGTGGAGCCGAAATATATTCTGAGACCTCTGACGCAGGCATGAATAACACCTCGACAACAACGATTAACGCAGATGGCAACGTTAGGGTGGAGGCTACTAATACTGACCAAGAAGTTGGAATCGGAGCTTATGCCGGGTGGGATGATGAGAGTAACACCGCCAATGTCATTGTTACTGCCGGCGACAGCGTTGAGTTAATGGCACATTATTCTAATGCCTACATAGAAGCAGATGCCTGGGACGGTGTAAACAACTCAGCCGGCGTTGATATTACGGCTAATAACGGCCGTGTTGCGGTGAGCAGCTACGAAGATAGCGATGCCTGGATAGCTGCCGAGACTTATCAGGGTACTGACAACACTTCGACTGTTACAATCACCACGAAAGGTCAAACCGGCTCTGATGACGACAACGGCGATGTTAGACTTGAGGCCGCATACTCCAGTGAAGCCTGGATAGGAGCCGAAGCTGAAGATGCCGACAATAATAATTCCGCTACTACAACGGTTAATGCCAAGGAAAATGTTCGGGTGTTCGCTTATGATAGTAGTACTGCTGGAATAGAATCTTTGGCTAACAATGCTAACGGAAATAACACCGCCAATGTTATGGTTAATGGAGGCGGCGATGTTGAGGTAATGGCTGAACTCTATGCTGAAGCCAACATACGAGCCGAAGCTCATGATGGTGGCATCAACACCGCCGGTGTGGGTGTTGATGCGACCGACGGTCACGTTCTGTTGTCAGTTGTCAATAGCGATGGCGGGATAACTTCGGAAGCCAGCTACGGCGTTGACAACATAGCCAGTGTTGACGTTACTGCCGGACGCGAAAATGTGGAATCCGAAGGTGATGAAGGCGACGTTATAGTAACGGCCTCGGCTCCCGTGACAGACGGCGAAGCCTGGATAGGTGCTTATGCCTGGCAGTCTGAAGGTAGTAACTCCGGGACCGGAACGACGACAATCAATGCCGACAGAAATGTCATGGTGGAAACGTATGATTATGGCCGGGGCGGAATTGAGTCCTACGCCAGCAATTTAGGTGGAAGCAACACCTCGAACGTTAATATCACAGCCGGCGGTAATGTTGAGTTATTCGGTCATGATGTTGGCGATTCTTCACTATATTCTAATGCTGCAAACGGCACGGACAACACCGCAGGTATTGCGATAGACGCCGGCGGTGATGTTGAAGTCATAGCTGAAAACTATAGCGATGCCTGGATAGAAACTTACGCTGGTCATGACGATGAAAGTAACACCTCCAACATTAGTATTACGACCGGCGGTAATGTTGAGGTATTAAGCTATGACGGTAGTGACTCTTCACTGTATGCCGTAGCTGAGGATGGCGTAATCAACAATGCCAGTGTTGATATTACAGCGGGCGCAGACGTTAGGGTACAAGCCGATGGATATGGCTCGTACAGCTTTTCCGGAATAGAGGCTGAGGTATATGCTGGCGATGGAACCAATACCGCCGCAAACACAGTCAACGCCGGCGGAAAAGTTGTGGCACGAGCCGACAATGGCGGTGAAGTTGACATAGACTGCGAGTCGTGGTACGGCAGCATGAATAGGGCTACAACAACGATCAATGCCGGTGATTATGTAAAGGTAAAAGCCGTTGGTTATAACAGCGACGCGGCAATAGAGGCCGAGGCATTGGATGGCTATAACAACACGGCTAATGTGGAAATTAAGGTCACCGGTGAAACTGAAAGCCCGCACAGCGGGATGGTTCGAGTAGTAGCCGAAGATGGAGGGCAGGCTGAAATACACGCATTGGCATGGAACGATGGAGGCGTTGGCGATTATACTGTCCTGACTTCTAATGAGGGCAGTTTAGAGGGAACTATACCGGACATTACAAATGAAGCCGAAGTTGATATCGAAGCCAGAAGCGTGGAAGTAAATGCAGACGGTGTTAACAGTTCGGCTTTCATCAGATCTATTGCGGGCAATGAAATTCGCCTCGATATCGACGATTATACAGGCGGTCTCGACTTGACGTTGGGAAGAATCAGCAACAATGCAGATGTCTCAATCGTCACATCTCCGGATGATGATGGCGACGCAATGGATGAAGGCCCCGTTGCTGATAATGGCGACGTTCTTGTCGTTGCCAGCAATGGCGGTATAGCCGGTTTGAATGGAGAAGCCTCGAATGAAATTAATGCTGAAATGGATTCTCTCTATACGGACCTAATTGTTCAAGGCCCTGCTGAAAACATATCCAATGTTTCAATTAACGCCGGTGATGATGTCATAGTAGCGGCAATGAGTGGCGGGGACAGTAAAATAGCTTCAGAAGCCTGGAATAGCGTAGTCGGTCCGTATGATTATTATGTCTATTCGATGGAGCAGGGTCCTGTGCTGAACTCGGCCAGTGTCTTGCTCTGTACCGCCGGCGGCGTTCAGGTCTACGGCGTGAACGGCAATGCAGAGATTTTAGCCGGAGCTGTAGATTTCGATTCAAGATACAGTACCGCCACAAATAATGCCAGTGTGGGGATTGGTGCCAAAGGTGACGAAGGTGTTGATGTACGAGCTGAGCAAGATGGAAGAGCTTATATAGAATCCCAGACTGAGAATGGATATGAGAGCTCAGCAAAGACGACAGTGTGTACCAACGGCGGCGTTCGGGTAGTAGACAAATCTCAAGTCTCAACTTCAGCCGGAATAGTTGCTGAGGCTCTGGACGGCTATTTCACCGATGCTTACGTTGGTGTTCGTGCAGAAGATGATATTATGGTCATGGCAGGCATTGGCCCCGAGGATTTAGAAGATGTAATCGGAGGTGAATACGGGGGAGTGGGTGGCCATGCTGAGATAAGAGCGGAAGCTTCGTCGATTCCAGCGGAGGCAGAGACATCAGCCAATGCTGAGACTGTAGTCTTCTCGCGTAACGGCGGTGTTGCCGTAATCGATGCAACACCGATAGGAGATCCACAACCGTTAACGGCAGAAATAGTATCTATTGCCTCAGGTGGCTATAACAACACAGCCTATACAGGCGTTGCTGCCGGCGGCGATCTTTTGAGCGAGGAACATCCTCTATACGAGGAAGGACAAGGCATAGGTGTCGCTGTAGTGGGTGTGGGCAACTACAGCCATGCCAGAATATTGTCTGAGACCTACGATGGCCGTACGAACACTTCCGACACGGTTGTTTGCACACCCGCGGATGTTCTCGTAGAGGCGGACGGTGGAGCAAGCCTGGTCGAGATAGGGGCCGATGCAGAAGAAGGGCAAATCAATACCGCCAAGACTCAGGTATACGCCCGTGATGTGGATGTGTGGGTTCCGGATCTTTACGGGGGCGAGAATGGAATATGGGCTTGGGCCGAAGGTTTGGAAGGAGGGCCACATGTGCCTTATTTAGGTGATTCGGGTAATTATGATCCGGCGTTTGATGATGGTTATGAGTTTATTCTCACAGAATACGACGGGGATCATGGTTACCATGATCTCATTTGGAGCGAAGTCGAAGGGGATGGCACGGCACAATTGCTGATTAGAAATTACGGCTATCGTCAGGATTGTCCGGCAAGTCCGCTCTGTCCCTGTGCTCCTCCGACTCCGTCGGGAGCTGCGCCATTTGTATCCGCGGCCCCGGTCCCCGAAAGACTCACGTTTGAAATCTCGGGCTATCCAGCTTTGATGAAGTGGGTGGCGACGGAACTCGGCGTCAGTGATGAGCAAATCCAGATTCGGTTTGCGCAAAGTG
>CAYZAH010000145.1:0-5347 GCA_964475805.1 uncultured Pirellulales bacterium
GAGCGAGTTCCTGGCCAATATCTCGCACGAGTTCAGGACGCCGCTCAATGCCATCCTGGGTTTCGCCCAGGTTTTGCGCGATAAGCCTCTCTTGTTGAAGCGGGAAAAGGCGCAAAGGTACGCGGAGAACATCATCACCAGCGGCAACAGCCTCCTTCAAATGATTAACGACCTGTTGGACCTGGTGAAAACGCAGGCCGGGAAGATGGAGCTGCACGTCGGAGAGAGCTCTGTAACTGATCTGCTCGAAACCCTCGCGTCTCAGTTCTCTCTTTTGACGAAGAAGAAGAAGATCAAGATCGTGCTGCTTCTCGATCCGGATTTGCCGAATCTTCTGACCGACGCCGGCAAGGTCCAGCAGATACTCTACAATTTCCTCAGCAACGCTATAAAGTTCACGCCGCCTCGCGGTAGAATTGAGATTCAGGCCCAGTTTCCCTCGCCCGCCACCGGGGACACAGATCAGGATTCGCAAATGATCCGATTTTCCGTCACGGATACGGGTTGCGGCGTTGCGGAATCCGACAGGGAGAAGATATTCGAGAAATTCCGCCAGGCGGACGGTTCCATCATCCGGGAGACGACCGGCAGCGGGCTGGGGCTGGCGATCAGTACGGAATTGGCCATGATGCTCGCGGGCACTGTCGGAATGGAAAGCCCGCCTCAGGGGCGAAGCATCGGCTCGCGCTTCTGGCTCGATATTCCAGTGAAATTGCCCAAGGAAAAGGCGCAAGAGGTGAATCTATAGTTTTGGAGAGAATCATGCTTTTGAGACGTTCATTATTGACTATTTGCCTGTTTGCGAATCTCAGTTTCGGTCTTGCAGCCGGCCAGGGCCAGACTCACCCGTTTTCCGTCCACGACATGTTAGCGATGGATCGGCTCAGCGATCCTCAAGTCTCGCCGGACGGCAAGTGGATTGTCTTCGTCCAGCGGGTGACCGACCTTGAGGCGAACAAGGGGCGGACCGACCTCTGGCTTGTTGGGACGGATGGCACGGGGCTTCGTCAATTCACGACCGATCCGGAGGCGGACTCCAACCCGCGCTGGGCACCGGACGGCAAGTCGATTTGGTTCATTTCCGGCCGCTCGGACTCGTCGCAGGTCTGGCGGATTCGCATGGACGGCGGCGAAGCTGAGCAAGTGACGGACGAGCCGCTGGACGTGGGCAATCTCATCGTTTCGCCTGATGGAAGTCGCATTGCCTTCACGATGGACGTCTTTCCGGATTGTGATACGCCGGGCCAGACGAAGGAACGGCTCGATCAGATCGAAAAGAGAAAAGCGACCGGACGAATCTACGATCACATCTTTGTTCGGCACTGGGACGTTTGGGCCGACGGGCGGCGCTCGCATCTGTTTGTGATGCCCGCAACCGGAGGCGAAGCGGTGGACGTCATGCGCGGTATGGACGCCGATACGCCCTCCAAGCCTTTCGGCGGCCCGGAGGAATTCACGTTCACGCCCGACAGTGCGAGCGTTATCTTCACGACCCGCAACGCAGGGCCGGCAGAGCCTTGGTCAACGAATTTCGATCTTTACTTAGCCCCGGCCGACGGCACGGCGCCGCCTAAGAACTTGACGGAGAAGAATAAGGCGTGGGATACGAACCCGGTCTTCTCGCCGGACGGGAAAACCTTAGCCTATCTGGCGATGGCCCGGCCGGGCTACGAGTCCGACCGTTTCAGAATCGTCCTGCGCCGCTGGCCCGGCAGGCGGGAACGAATCCTCACGGAAGATTGGGATCGCAGCCCGTCGTCGCTTTGCTTTTCGGCGGATGGGCGGACCATCTACGCTACAGCGGCAAACCTGGGCCAGAGATCGCTGTTCGCCGTCGATGTGGAGAGCGGCGCGGTCAGAACCGTCGTCAAGGAGGGCACTATTCGCTCGCCCGGCGTGACCGCGAGCCGGATCATCTACGGGATGGACAATATGCGCAGCCCCGTCGAATTCTACTCGGTCAGACCCGACGGGACTGACATACGAGAGATTACCCGTGTGAACTCCGAAAAGGTCTCCGCCGCTCGGATGGGCCAGTACGAGCAGTTCACCTTCCCCGGTTGGCATGACGAGACCGTTTATTGCTACGTGGTCAAGCCGGCGGATTTCGATCCCGGCCGGAAATATCCCGTCGCCTTTCTCATTCACGGCGGCCCACAAGGCTCTTTCGGAAATACGTTTCACTACCGTTGGAATCCGCAAGCCTACGCCGGGGCGGGCTATGCCGTGGTCATGGTGGATTTTCACGGCTCGACCGGCTATGGCCAAGCCTTTTGCGACTCGATTCGTGGCGACTGGGGCGGCAAGCCTCTTGTGGACTTGCAGAAAGGTCTGGCGGCCGCGTTGAAGCGTTACAGTTGGATGGATGGCGCGAAGGTTGGCGCCTTGGGCGCTTCTTTTGGCGGCTATATGATTAACTGGATTGAGGGCAACTGGCCGGACCGCTTCCTCTGTCTGGTCAATCACGACGGCAACCTCGATGAGCTGATGGCGTATTACGATACGGACGAGCTTTGGTTCCCCGAGTGGGACCATGAGGGAACGCCCTGGAGCAACCCGGAGGGCTACGAGAAACAGAACCCCGTGAACTTCGTCAAGAACTGGAAGACGCCGATGCTGGTGATTCACGGGGGACAGGATTTTCGCGTGGCTGATACACAGGGCCTGGGGACGTTCAACGCCCTGCAGCGTCGCGGGATTCCGAGCAGACTGCTCTACTTCCCAGACGAAAGCCACTGGGTTCAAAAGCCCGCCAATTCCATACTCTGGCACGAGACCGTCATCGCCTGGCTCGACGAATGGCTCAAGTGAGAGATGATCTGATTTTTTATCGATAAAACATTTTACAGAGAATGTTGGAAAAGTAGGATTGGGCTAATTGCCAAATAAAGGCTGATCTTTTCTCAAGAAGTTGACGGTGTTGGGAGGAATGAGTCCTTTTCCTTCTTCAATTCCTTCTATCAAGGAGATGGCGGTCTTGTATGCCAGATAAGCTTTATCGACATCTACGTTATCGATATTATCCCTCTCAGTGTGGATAACCGGCGGATCAGGCATTGGATATGTCATGATCTTAATCCCCGTCTTGGTAAATCTACCTCCGAAAGGGCTCATCCATCTCCCGCCAAGCTCGGCATTTTTATCTCCAACGTAATCGATTTCGATAACGTGTGTTGGTCTGTGATCGTGGCCTGATTTATAACCGCTGGTCGCCGATCCTATTTTTCTACCTGTTTCTTCATTTCCATACGTAAGAAAAAGATACGTGTATTGTGTTGGTTCGTTTTTCATCGCTTCGGCGATATTGCTTATCAGAATACAGCCCAGCATATTGTCCAATATCCCTTTGGAAGGTCCTTCAACTTTATCGTAATGGGCGCCGATAGCGATGTAATCCTGTGTGAGGCCCTTTTTAATGGCAAACACATCTCCCGAGCCGGAGAGTATCGGTTCATACCCGGCTTCCTCGAACAGGCCAATGGTGAAGCTCTTTCGGTTTTCGTTCGTATTGCTTTCGATTTTGTTGAAATTTGTTGTTTCCGAGATAATCTCTTCCAACGCCACGGGTTGGATCGTTGTCTTAATATCGCTTTGGGTCGCGAAGGTTGTTTCGCTTTTGAATTTTTGCTGTATGGTAGCAGACGGGATAGATTTCGGTTTGGGGGGGTGACGTTGGTAATATGATACACTAATCACATATAATGTGAAAGCGGCTATAGGCAGAACGACAAGGACAACAAGTATCTTTTCTTTTTTCTTCATGCGTTTCACACCTCATTGAGATGAATGATATATGCTATCGCTCAAGTAGAAGTAGAATTTATAATTATCTTCGGTCAGTTCAGGTTTTTGGGCGACTATTCATTTTATACGAACGAGATTGGAGATACAATATGTCTGTTTGTTTTATAGGAGCATCCGGATGAAAACTATGCAATGTATTATGATTGTTGCTGTTGTTCTATTCTTTGTCTGTGGGACGGCTGTACTCGCCAAGAATGAAAGGGTGGACAACGAGGTGACATTGGTGAAAAAGGATTTCTCGAACAAGAGCTTTCGCTTTCAGCCGGCGGGGGGACTAGGACGAACTGAGGGTATTACCCGGCGGGATCCCAGCGACGTTATTAAAGTCGGCGATACTTATTTTGTTTGGTACACGCGCGTAGACCAGGACAAATTACCCGTTAAATACAAGCGCCTTCGAGCCTCGGGTTATGTTGGTACGGTATGGTACGCAGTATCGAAGGATGAGGGACATACCTGGACCGAACGGGGTAAGGCGCTGGGGCCGGGTCCGGCGGGGGCTTTCGATTCACTGGCTGTTTTTACGCCAAACATTGTCAAATTTAATGATCGTTACTGGCTCTATTATACCGGTGTTAAGCTAACTCCCGGCGAAGACGTTTTTGAGAACAATTCGATGAATGAGTTTGCTGCGATAGGCGTCGCCGTAGAGGATAGTCCGAATGGATCTTTCCGGCGTATTCGTCACGAGCCGATTCTCTCGCCACCACCGAAGTCCGAAGATGCCGCTGTGCCATCGTCTTTCGATAGTTATCGCATCGACGACGCAGCGTTGCTCGTGCGCGATTATGACGGCGATGGAGATATGGATATCTGGCTGTACTACAAAGGGCGTAATATCGACGACGGTCGAAACGGGCCGGGAAAGACAAAAATGGGCTTGGCCATCGCGGACAAACCGCAAGGTCCATATATCCGAGTTCGTTCCGGCCAGCCGATTCTTACCGATAGCCATGAAGTAATGATCTGGCCTCATCGAGCCGGCATCGCCGCTTATGCCTCTAAGAGTCGGACGCTCGAGTTTGCGCCCGACGGCGTTGATTTCGCGGCGAACCCGATCCATGCGCCAGCGACGCCCAGGCCGATTGCACCGGGTTGTTTTCGTCCGGACTTGACGGAACCGGTTACATTCAGCCGGGGGATGTCCTGGGGTATCTGTATGAAAGAGCCTTCCGGGCCAAATCCTTACCTTGTCCGCTACGAAATCGACCTGGCCTTCTCCGATTAGCGACCTCATAGTTTCCTACAAAGCTATTGATTCCGAAGGAATGATCGTTTACCATCCTGTTCGCTTTGTCATCCCTGCGAGAGCAGGGATCCTGAGGATGGAAGTCCTAATGGATTCCCGCTTTCGCGAGAATGACAAACAGGCATTCTTTTTACGGGTTACTGTGGGTGTGCTCCATTATTTTGGATTGACGAATGGCGAAGAAATTTGTCAGGGCGATTTTCCCCGGGTCGTTTGACCCGATCACAAATGGGCATTTAGACGTGATCAATCGCGGCATGAAGCTCTTCGACGAGCTGGTGGTGGCGGTCGGGC
>CAYZAH010000145.1:5447-8438 GCA_964475805.1 uncultured Pirellulales bacterium
GACGTGATCAATCGCGGCATGAAGCTCTTCGACGAGCTGGTGGTGGCGGTCGGGCGCAGTCCGGTCAAGAACCAGCTTTTTACACCGGAGGAGCGCGTCGAGATGATTGCGGAACTCGTCCGCGGCCTGCCGGGCGTCTCGGTCGAGGCGTTCGAGGGGCTGACGGTGGAGTACGCTACTCGTAGGAAGGCCGATGTGATCCTGCGCGGCCTCCGGAGCCTGACCGACGTGCAATACGAGTTCCAGCTCGCCATGACGAACCGGGCCGTCGCCGGGATAGAAACAATCTTCATCATGACGAGCGAGCAATACGGCTTTACCAGTTCGACGTTAATTCGCGAGATTGCTTCCTTAGGGGGCGACCTGTCGAATCTGATCCCGAAAAGCGTCCAGGAACGGCTGAAGCAAAGGCTCAATAAGGGATGAGCACGAAATTAGGATTTGACGGAGTTCATGCCGGAAACGTTCACAATCCGTGTCGAGACACACTTCCGGGCCTCGCATCGTTTGAGATTGCCCGATGGCTCCAGGGAGCCTGGTCACGGGCACGACTGGCTCGTGACCGCGGACGTCAGCAGCGGCAGGTTGGATAAGATGGGTCTTGTCATGAGCTTCCAAAAGCTCAAGGCCATGTTGGACGGCGCCGTCAGCGATTTCGACGAGGCCGACCTGGATACGATCGACTACTTTCGGCGGAACAACCCGTCGGCCGAAAACGTAGCTAAATGTGTGTATGAAAGACTCCGGGACAAATTACCTGACACCGTCCAATTGCGAAGCGTTAGCGTCATGGAGGAAGCCGGCTGCTGGGCCTCATACGGCCGATAGGCGGAAAGGAATCATGGGGGAAGGGACGTGGGGATGTGCCTGAGAAGAATTCGGAACATACGTTCTTTACATTTATTGCAGAAAACGGTTTTCCTTGTTAGAATGGGAGAAGGTAAGATAGCTAAGACAGGCTGAGGATCGGGTATATTATGCGATGCCAGATTTGCAACAAGAATGACGCGACAATTCATCTGACAGAGATCGCCGAAGGCATCCGCACGGAGATGCATATTTGCGAGAATTGCGCCGCCGAACAGGACATCACGGTCAAAAGCCACATCCCGATCAACGAGCTGCTCAGCAATCTGCTGGCCGTCCAGCCAACGGATGAGGAAATCTCCGGCGGGGCCGAGCAGAAACTCGCCTGCCCGATCTGCGGCTTTACACTGGCCCAGTTCCGCAAGGAAGGGGTCTTGGGTTGTCCCCGCGATTACGAGATTTTCGAGAACGCGCTTCTGCCGCTCATCGAAAAAGCCCACGACGGCAAGACGGCGCACTGTGGCAAGATTCCGTTGAAAACCCCTCGCGATACGAAAAAACAAAGCGAGCTGCTCAGCCTTCGCCAGCAATTGGAGGCGGCGGTGCGAAGCGAGGACTACGAACGGGCGGCTGAAATTCGCGATAGAATAAAACACAACGAACAATAGCGATGGTGTCCGCTGTGCACCCTGCGCGGTACGAATATGAAACTGACCGACATAAGCAATGACATCAACGAGTGGTTCAACGGCTCCGGGCCGTTGGCGGATATCGTGGTCTCTTCGCGGGTCCGCTTGGCCCGAAATCTGGCCGGGCACAAGTTCTTGAGCCGCTGCTCCAACGCCGAGAAGACCGAGATACTCGAGAAGCTCCGGGACGTTATGATGTCCCTGGATCTCGGCGACAAGGTCTTCTACGTCAGCGTGGATAAGGAGCCGACGCTGAACAAGCACTTCCTGGTGGAGCGACACCTGATCAGCCGGCATCTCGCCTTCGGCAAAGGTCCGCGCGGCGTGGTGGTCGCCGAGCGGGAATTCTTCACGGCGATGATCAACGAAGAAGACCATCTGCGCATCCAGGTGTTCAAGGCCGGCTGTCAGCTCGCGCAGTGCGCCGAGCAAATTAACCGTATCGACGATATGATCGAAGAGAAGGTCAACTTCGCCTTTAGTCCCCGGTACGGATACCTCACCGCTTGCCCGACGAACTTAGGTACAGGCATCCGCGTCTCGGTCATGCTTCACCTGCCCGCCCTCAAGATGACGGGCCAAATCGAGAAATTCTTCAACGCCGCCAAGGATATGAACCTCGCGGTGCGAGGGCTGTTCGGCGAGGGCAGTGAGGCGGCCAGCGACCTGTACCAACTATCCAACCAGGTCACGCTCGGCGTCTCGGAATCGGCGGTCGTTTCGCAATTCGAGAACTCTATTATCCCCGAGATCATCGAGTACGAAAACGTAGCTCGGTCCCAACTGCTCTGCAATCAGCCGGAGCTGCTGGACGACAAGATCTCGCGTGCGATCGCGCTGTTGCAGAACGCGCATTTGATCAGCTCGCAGGAAGCTTTGTTTTTGCTCAGTCATCTGCGCCTGGGGATCAACATGCACAAATACATGGGCGCCTCGACGCCCGCGATCGACAAGCTCCATGCCCTTTGCGGCGCCGGGACCGACGCCGATCAAACAAGCCAGCTCTCCATTGCGACCATCAACCGGCTGTTTATGTTGACGCTCCCCGCGCACCTCCAGCTTAACTACGGCAAGCCGCTCGACTCCACGCACCGCGACGCCCTCCGAGCCGAAATCATCCGCTCTGCACTCGGGAATTTGTGATTTTGGATTTACGAGCGTGTCCACGCGGAGAGTTCTGGTGAAATCGTAAATGAGAATCACTCGTAGTCTTTGAAGTTCTTCATCCAGTCGGGCCAGACGGGTTGCGGGGCGCTGGTCTCGAAAGCGCGATGCCACTTCAGCCGCCAAAGTTCTTTTAGACCGACCTTTCGGGTGGACCAATCCAGGAAAACGCCGTTAACGTATCCGTTGTGCCGGTTGACGGAGAAGGCGACCATGTAGTCGGAGACTCCTGTGTAGGGCTGACCATCGTAGATGGGAGGGTTATCAGACAGCAAAGGGTAGCCGGCGTAGTATTGCTCGCCCATAAGGAGCGGCACGTTGTTCGCGCCTC
>CAYZAH010000146.1:0-8303 GCA_964475805.1 uncultured Pirellulales bacterium
GAGACCGCAAATGGAACGGAGGATACCTGGTGGATTCTCGAAGGGAGGGATTATCCCAGATTGTCGTGGCAACTGCCGGCGGACGATTTCGAGGATGGAAGACCCGAGCCGCTGTGGTTCGTATACGAAGTCGATCCGAGCCTCGTGCAAATCAAGGAACGTAACGGCAGGCTCGAGACGGTCGCCTCGGCCCAGGCGCAGAACGTCGATGCTTTTTACGTGGGCGACGGCTGGCGGCTCGACGCGACGAAGGAATTCGCTATCCGGGTCGATTTTCACTTCAGCAGCGAGAACCCGGGCGACGGGCGTGTGACACTCGGTATCGTGCCAAGCCTGGATCCGTCGGCCAGGCAGTGGGCCGAGCTGGAGGCCGGTCGATTTGATACCGGACCGTTCTATCTCTACGAGGTGCGTGACGGACTCTGGGTGCAAGAGCGTGTTGCTGACCGGTCCTCCGATGACGGGACACTCTACATGTCGTACAATCCCGATGTGGACGAACTGTACTTCAGTCATACGGGCTTTGGCAAGGCCAATGCCTGGCGGACGGTGACCGGCCTTCTTGAGGGCCGCTGGGCGAATGAGCCGGTTTATGTCATCCTCGGCGGTGGTTCGGAGGGCATGGATCTAACGGGTGCAGATGCCTGGCTTGATAATTTCGTCCTAAGCGCGGGCGTGTTGGTACTCGACTAACGAGCCGGAGAAAAAGACCTCATGATCCGATCGCCACGGGCGCATCGCACCGCCGTGTTGCTTGACAAGTAAGTACCGGTCTGCTAATCTGTGTGCCATGATGAGTGCCTCTGATATCGCGCTCGGCGGGGACTCCAGACGCAAGACGCAAAGCGCAAGGTGTTTACACTTGCGGTTTGGCTCTGGGCGTGCTTCCACCTGCTGTCTTTTGTTCTCCGTCCTCTGTCTCCTGTTATCTGCGTGTTTGTCCGGCTGCGCCCGGCCGAAGAACGACCCGCCCGTTTGGGAAAACGTTAAGCTCAAGGATTTGGCTCCTTCCAAAGGCGGCGTTCGGCCGTCCCAAAGGGTCAAGACCATAAATCTCGACCTGCACGTTTTCGAGGTTCCGGCTGAAAACGTCGACAAACTCGACAAAATCCGCAAAAAACTGTACGTCAGGCCGCTCCGGTTGAGGGATTACGGCGCTTTCTATGCGAACTCGTTCTGGGTTCGCTTTGGCCAGCCCCGCATGTGGAACGAAGTCTACGGAATGGTGCAGGCTGCGGCGGGGCAGAGAGTCAATCGCATCTCGCTCATGCTGCCCGAAGACTGGCCCGAGACGGTCACGATCACCGGCTCGGAGCGTCCGCAATCCGTCAGCTACACCGGACTCAACGGCTCGAAGGAAGTCGCCAACGTTGGCCCCGGCATCCTCGGGTTGCGAATTACAGCCAAGTCGACTTCCGGCTTGCCCGACCGGTGCACGGTCACGGCCTACCCCGTGTTTACACCGCCTGTCCAAGGCCCGGTCCCCGCATTGGAAACTCAAGCGAAGCTGCGCGAGTTCCCCTTCACTGTCGCGGCCTTCGGCTTGGACATGCGGCCGGGCCAATTCATCGTCCTGGCCCCAACCAAATACGTTGAGGATCTGACCACTTTGGGCGGGCTGTTCTTCAGCAACCCTCAGGGTAGTCTGTTCCTTGACGACGCCGACCAGACTCTGCCCGAACGCAAACCGACCGTCCGGGTATTCCTGCTGATCTGCACGCGGATCGACTCTTGAGGGGTATATGAGCCATCCCACCGTAGTGCTGACCCGGTGTGACGATTACGAGCCGGGCAAGATCGCCAATGCCATAAAGCGGCAATTCGAGCTTCTCGGCGGGCTGGAGAGGTTTGTGCGGCCGGGCGATAGCGTGTTGCTGAAGCCCAACTTCATCGCCCCGAAGTCCCGTCGGCACGCGGCGCAGACGGACCCGGCGGTTGTCCTCGAGACGGCCCGGTTGCTCAAGGATTTCGGCGCCAGGCCCTTCGTCGGCGACTCGCCCGCCTGGAGCAACGTGGCCGGTTGCGCGAAGGCCCTCAAGCTTATCGAGCCTCTGAAGAAACTGGGCGTGCCCTTGAAACAGCTCGATCAGCCGAAGACCTGCCGGATAGGGGCGAGACAGACACGCATCCACATAAGCTCTGTCGCGCTCGACGCCGACGTCATCATCAACCTGCCCAAGTTCAAATCGCATCAGCAGTTGGGGGCGACATTTGCGGTCAAGAATATGTTCGGTTGCGTGGCGGGTAAGGAAAAAGCGATCTGGCACTTTCGCAAAGGCGGAAACGTGGACGATTTTTGCGAGATGCTCATCGACGTCTACCGATTCGTGAATCCCGCCCTAACGATTATCGACGGCGTCATGGCGATGGACGGCCGAGGTCCGATCAACGGCCGGGCCAGACCCTTAGGATGGCTCATCGGAGGAACTGACCCTATCGCCTGCGAAACCGTGTGTGCCCGTCTGATCGGCGCTGAGCCTGGGAACCTGCCGATCATCAGAACAGCCCGGCAAATAGGCTTCGGCTGCTCAGACCCGACCCAAATACGCACGGTTGGGGACGATTATTCGCAGTACGAATGCACCGATTTTGAGCTACCCGGGCTCATTCCCATAAGATTTTCTCTCGTGCACGTCTGCAAGAGCATCTGCAAGCAAATAGTCTTGCTCACCAAAGCAGCAATTAAGCGAAGCCGCCCATAAGTCGATGAACAAATGTGGAATGTGATCGAATAAACTGAGCATGGCAAAGAGAAAGAGTAAGGTAGTAACAGTGAAACAACTCGAACAAGGAACCCCATGGCGGCTGTGCGAGATTCTGATATTCTCGGTCGCTATTGCTCTGACGGGCGCTTGCCGGGTACATGAAGGTCAGTCCGAAGCAAGTATATCTGTAGACAAGAACGGGAAAAGTATGGAATCGGCACAGACTGTCGAGAGGAAATGGGCGCAGCATCTTGACCTGCCCGGCCTCCCCAATTTGTATAAGGTATCCGATGACCTGTATCGTGGCGCACAGCCGACCGGCGAAGGTTTCAGGCAGTTGGATAAGCTCGGCATCAAAACGGATGTGAATCTGCGTTTCATTCACTCGGACAAAGGCCTGATCAAAGGCACCGCATTGGACTACGAGCATATCAACGTGACGTCATTCTGGCCTAAAACCTCAGACGTGGTCCGGTTTTTGAAGATTGTGACCGATAAAAAACGGACGCCGGTCTTTGTGCATTGTCACAAGGGGATCGACCGGGCCGGGATGATGTGCGCCGCCTACCGCGTCGTCGTCCAGGGCTGGAGCAAGGACGACGCGATCGAGGAGATGACCAAGGGCGGTTTCGCCAGTCGCCGGCCCTACGGGTCTGTCGTCAACTTCGTTCGCAAGTTGGACGTTGACCGGGTGAAACAGCTTGCCGGTCTAAAAGAGTAAACATCTACCCTCTCATTCCGAGACTATCGGAATATCGGTACGCAAACCCGTTTGTCAAATCAACCAGGAGGTTAATCCGCGTCCGGATCGAGCCGTCACTTCCAGGCAGCGTCAGCGGGTTTACCTACCATCTGCGTCCACGTCCGGCCTGCCTTGGCGAATTCCACCTGGTTCGGCGATATCTTCATAATCTTGATATCCCCGACGGAGTCTCCCGCCCGGAGGATCTTCTCGGAGCCTTCGACCATACAGAGCTGAGACTGGCCGCTGTAGGCAATCGCGCTTACGACTCCTACCTTGGCTTCTCGGGGTGCAGCCTCGATCTCGCTCATGACCCTCTGGACGTCCGCTTTACAGTCCTGTTCCCACTGGGCTACCGCAGCGAGCTTAGCTGTCCTTCGATGCTGGAGGGTGGTCAAATCCGATCCGAACTTGTTGGCGAAATAGAGTAACTGGCGAGCCTGGGTGCGAATCTGTAGGCTATATGGATTATAGGGACTACCATTCGCCATGTCCGTCAACAACTGGCGGAAGTCCTTGTCCAGGAGCAAATCAGCGGCTGCATCGAGAAAATAGCTTTCCACGAGAAAATAGCTTTCCACCGAAGCGGCGTGCAATTCGGACGGCTTGGGGCTCCCCGTGAAGAGCGTCGTGGCTCTCTTGAAATAGGCGTCGAAGAGCGGTGTCTGCTCATGCATCTTCATGAACTCGGTCCAAAGCGCCCTGTTGTTCAGTTTCCAGTGCTTAGCTGTTCTCTGGGCGACTTGTCGCAACTCATTGAGATGCCGTGCGTACCAGTCTTCTATCTGCTGACGTTGGGTTGAGGCTTGTTCCTCGATGTTCTCAAGCCGTTGTTGCTGGATCGCCAACTGTTGAGTGGTACTTTCAGCTTGCTTTTCCTGCGCTTGGGATGGAGCGGCTAACAGCAGGCCCGCAAGAGTTAGAATTAAGCATTTCATCTTCATTTCCTCCAAAAACAGTCTTTCATTTGTTCTTCTCGGCGCGAAGGTCGAAGGCACAGCAGACCTACGGGCCGTGCCATATGCTGTTCGGTCATTGTTGCAATCCCCGGTGGCATTTCGACGCTCGCAGCTAACTCCCTATTATACACCTCTTTATGCCTCAAAGTCAAGAGAAACCTTTCCCGAGCGAGTGATGATCTTCGTGGCGGTCGCCGTCTCACGGCGTTGACAGCACCTCGTTATTGAGCTAATATTCGCCTGATGAAGGCTGACAAAGTACAAGCCGCGAGCGGCGAATCCCGAGAGACGATCAATATTCTCGGCATCGAGACCAGTTGCGACGAGACCGCTGCGGCGGTCGTGACGGATGGAAAGGTCATCAAATCCTCCGTGGTGGCCTCGCAGACGAAGCTGCACGAGAAATATGGGGGTGTTGTTCCGGAGATTGCCTCGCGGGCGCATATCGAGAAGATCTATCCGGTGATCGCTGAGGCGATGGAACAGGCCGGGACGGGTCGGGATGATATTGACGCCGTGGCCGTGGCGAATCAACCGGGCCTGACCATCGCTCTGGTTGTCGGTGTGACGGCTGCCAAGACGCTAAGCTTCGTCTGGGATAAACCCCTGGTCGCAATCAATCACTTGCACGCCCACCTGCAATCGGCCATGATGTCTTCAGAGAGCCTGGAATTACCGGCGATCGCCCTGATCGTTTCCGGCGGGCACACGTGTCTTTACGATTATCATTCGCCGCTGGAGCCAAAGTTGTTAGGCACCACCATTGACGACGCGGCGGGCGAGGCTTTCGACAAAGTCGCGACAATACTGAGACTACCTTACCCCGGCGGACCCAGTATCGAAAAGACCGCAGCGGAAGGAAACCCAGAAGCGATCAGATTTCCACGCTCGATGCTCGGGCCAAGGTCGCTCGATTTTTCTTTCAGTGGTATCAAGACCGCTGTGCTGTATTACTGTCGCGGGCAAGACATGAAAGGTGACGACAAGGTCGATGCGATGAGCCGGCGGGAAATCGCCGATATCGCGGCCTCGTTCCAGGCCGCCGTCGTGGAAGTGCTGGTGAAGAAGACGCAGCGGGCCGCCAGGAAGATCGGCGCCAGGACAGTCCTCCTGGGCGGCGGCGTCGCGGCCAACAGCCACTTGCGAGCCGCTCTGCAAGCGATGTGCGATTCGTCCACCCCACCCAGGAAGCTGCTGGTCGCCCCAAAACAATATTGCACGGACAACGCCGTTATGGTAGCCTCTTTGGCGTATTACAAGTTCAAGGCCGGGCTTTTTGCCGACCTGACGCTTGAGCCAAAGGCGGCCGGCTAAATGACGGACAAAGGACAAGGGACGAGTTATTCAGCCCGAACAGATAAAGAAACTGTTGGAACAAGTCAAGAGCGGCGAACTGCAAATCGACCAGGCCGTCGAGAGGCTTCGGCATTTGCCGTTCGAGGATTTGGGCTTCGCACGCATCGATCACCACCGCCAGATTCGTCGTGGGTTTCCCGAAGTCATTTTTTGTCCCGGCAAGACAACCGAGCAGATCATCAGGATCTTCGAGAGCCTTGCCGCCAAAGGCAATAACGTTCTGGCGACGCGGGCCCAACCGGAGATTTTTGAAGCGCTGGCAAAGACGGGTAAGTTCCCCGGCGCCCGCTACGAAGAACTGGCTCGTGCCATTGTCCTCGAGCAGAAAGAACCGCCAGCCTCCAAGACCGTGCTGCCCATCCTCACCGCCGGCACCGCCGACCTGCCCGTGGCGACCGAGGCCAAAGTAACTGCCGAGATCATGGGCCAGCGAACGGAGCTGATCTGCGACGTGGGCGTGGCCGGGCTGCATCGACTGTTCCACCACCTGCCGAAGCTGCACAAGGCCAACATCATTATCGTAGTCGCAGGCATGGAGGGCGCTTTGGCGAGTGTGGTGGGCGGCCTGGTGAGCTGTCCGGTTATCGCCGTCCCGACCAGCGTCGGCTACGGCTCGGCCTTCGAGGGACTCTCGGCGCTCTTGACCATGCTCAATAGCTGCGCTTCCGGCATCACCGTCGTCAACATCGACAATGGCTTCTCCGCCGCCGTCACCGCCACGCTCATCAACAGAAAAATCGAACAGGCCGTCGCCAATTCCGGCGAAGCCGAAAAGTCCGTTTAAGAACTCTCACAACGCCCAACCTGTTATTTCGGGTCGCTGCGCGCTTGTTGTCCGAAGGATAGTATCGGAGCTTCTCAGGCGTGGAGCGTCATGATTTGCAGGCGAGTTACCGCCCATAAAGAGCGATCTTGTTCGCTCCATCCACTATTGTGATCTTAGCACCGGGTTGTTCGGCCAGCCAACCGTCTACGACTGCTTGCGGACCATGTGTAGGATACAGATAAGCCGCTTCGACAAGGTCGTCGGGTATCTCTGAATGCATCCAGATTCGCCGTAGGCGTCGAATCATCTGAGCGAACTTGTAGGGCTTATGGCTGTAGAGCTTGTACTCGCTCTCGATGGACTTGAGAACCTCATCGAGCGGCAAGGTCAGGCGGTCGTAGAAGTTTGCCATCGTTTTCTTCTCGCCGATACCGTTGGGGCAGGCTGCCAGGAACAAGACTTCGCCGCCGTCTGTGACAGCGTTCTTTGTCAGCTCGAGCGCCCGCTGGGCGATGTAGAGATCGACGTCGTTCGGTAATCCGCCAGGCGAGACGATAAGCCGCTCCGAAGGTGTCACGGTATGAGTGTTCTTTTCATCGACGGCCACAAACGCCTTGGCCGTCACCTGCTCGACCGGTCCGAACCGTGCCCAACGTATCTGCCGTGACGTCGTGATCGTCGTGAGGGTGTAGACGGGCCTATCCCTCGTGATCAGCCGCATGGCTTCGAGTTGGTCCTGGGCGAGCGGATTGCCTCTCCTGCTTTCGTCTCGATGCCAAGGGTGAAGGCCGAACGTAGACATTTCGTCGAGTGCTAAGCTGTGATTATGTTCGGTGGTCTCGAAAGCACATATCCCCGGCACAAAATTCTTCACAGGGTTCGAGTAGCCCGCGAAATAGTGAACCTTGACGTCCGAGAGCACCAGAAAGATCTCTGCGTCGTCGGTCAGGGCGTTGTACAGAACCGGTGTGCCTCGCGCCGTGGTACCGGCATTCACGAATCGATCATTTTCGCAATCATGGGCGTGAGTATCAAAATCGGCAATCCCAGCTTTGCGGGCGGCCGTCTCTATCTGCTCCGTGATTTCTCGGTTCTGTGGAGTATCGGGATCATGCGTCCCCGTGCTGATTAGGAAACGCACAAACGAGCTTTTCTGCAGCACGGCGAATAACTGATTGAAGATATCCTCAGAGGGACTATCGCGTGTGCCATCCTCCAAAAGTACGCAAAGACGCTTGTCGGTGATTTCATCTTGAAAACGTTCGACGTCCTCGGCGACCATCGCCTGTTGAAGCAGAGTGACATTGTCTGTATTTCCATCGTCCTGCCAGGGGCGTATAATCTGCGCCAGGTTGCCATCGGGGATTTGCAGTGACACGATGCCTTTACCGTAATGAAGATCGACTTTCATTCTCTTTACCTGCAAGCACTTTTCAGAATCCGGAGTAGCTCGTCATCCGTAAGCTTGATCGGATTTCCCATCATGCTGCTCGATCTGCCGGCTTTCGCAATCGCCGCTGGGAAATCCTGCTCTGTTAAACCAAACTCGGCCAGTGACGGCACTTTCAAGATCTCACACAAATCCTGCACCCAAGTGACACCGTCAGCCGCGTTTGCCGTCGTTCGGCCCGTCAACAGTTGCGCGACTTCATCGTATCGCGATAGCCTCGCCGAATCCGGCTCGCGGTTTTGCAGCGCCCGCACGTTTGTCTCTATGACGAAGGGAAGCAGCCGGGCGCAGATGGCTCCGTGCGGCGCGGATAACATGCCGCCCA